>JASHWD010000100.1 GCA_030044235.1 Candidatus Parvarchaeota archaeon
GATGGTCGTTTGTATTGATTGATCGGCTAATATGTAAGCTGCAGCAGAAATCCCACCGGGATTATATAAACTTGCATTTACCGAATATTTGCCGGCTGCTTGGCCTACGCATAAGAAGACATAAGTAGAGGCATAGTAGGATGGACTGTCGTATGGATCAATTTCTCCATTTGATAGTGTACAGCCATTTAATCCTGATATTGTTGTCGGATCAATTGCATAATACCCGCCTGCAAGCACTACGATTACATCTGACGCCGAAGAAAGCGTGTAATTCAGCCAGACTTTGTCTTCTCCGGATGTAGTAACGTTGCTATATGGACGTTGAGGTAATGCTACTATTGATTCGACTAAAGGCGCTGAGTTCGTCCCGACTATACAGCTATTCGACGATTGTGAACCTATGGCGGAATACGAATTGGAATACGGCGGAAAAGATTGGTCTTGTATGTTATAAACTTGGTTGTCCTGTACATCTGGATTCCAGGAAAAGTTTATAGGTCCGTTCCCCGATGCGCCAGCACAAAGGTATATCGCGCAGCCAGAAGTAGCACTTACCGAAAGAGAAGAGTAATCTGAAGTTGAACCTCCAACGTAGTACGTGCATACCGGTAGCGGAGGCGCTGAGGCGGTGGTTCCGGCTGCGGTACCGGAAGACAACTGGGTCGTCGTGTAGACGGATTGAGGCTCTGTGTACTGGACTATCGCCTGAAAAGAGTATCTTGCACCGAGGGTTGTGGGACAGACTTTTGTATTGGCTGCTGAGAAGGTCGCGAATGCATTTGGAGCTATTTCTGCACCGTGCTTTATGTAAGCTACTGGAACTCCATTCACTTCAAAAGTTATGTTGGTTATGTTTATTGTCTGGCCAAGATTGTCTCCTAATGTTACTTCTGCTGTTCCATTAGACCAGCAATTTACTGAGGGGGCTCCTAATCCTGCGAAACCCGTCACTGTATTGCCTATTGCGCTCGATGGGCTGAATAAGCCCAGACTGTATAGGATTACTGCGACTATTACTATTATTAGAATAGCCCAGCCGTAGGTCATCATGTATTCTAGGGCGGATTGAGCATGTTTCTGTGTCATCAGTAGCTTGAGCATCTAAAGAAATTTAAAGTTTTCAAATTAGATTATTTTTAAGTTTTAATTTAAAATAAATTTAAGATAAATTACAAAAATAGATTTTTCTAAACTAGAAAACAACTTCGGATATATTTATCCACGCAGTAGTGCTTCCGGATTTATTCGCGCCCGCGTTTATCACTGTTCCTGTTACAAGCTTTTCTAAAGCTCCGTTCGCAGAAAGGTGGAACTCTGCACGAAAATTGACGAATGGAGCAGTTACAGTATTGGATTTTCTCTCATAGACATACAGCGTATTGCTAACTTGAGTTATGGAATTCTTAAGGCGCCTATAAAGTGGGCGGGGATCCAAAGAAAGAACTGTTTCTAATATAACCGGCTGAGATGCGAGTGAAGTAAGGTCAGTTCTTTGGCCTGAAACTGGTTCTGCAATAAGAGAGGTCACGTTATAACCAGGATCGTAGGATACCGCAAAGACATACTGCAGCTTGCTTAATGGTGATGTGCTCTTAAATGAACCCGGCTCATACTCGCAAGAACCGGCCCCAATAAGAATTTTCATAGATTGCGTGCTATACTTCGCCTTTATGCTTTTTGCCTCAAAATCTTGTAGTGCCGAATCTAATGACATTTCTGTCTATTGATCCTTTTGCTATTTAAATCTTAAGTCGGCTATAGCGTTATAGTTAAAATGCCATTAAAACTACAGAAAAACAATTTAGCTACAATGCTGTCGGCTATAGCTTATTGTGAACGAATTCCTTTAGAAATTATTAAATAAATGGTTTAAATAAATTTAAAATCTGGATTATTTTTAAGTTTTAATCTGGTGTGCTTATTATCTTCTTTACGGTTTCAAATAAACCAACGAAATCTTTGCAGACTATCGCCGTATTAAACATCTTCTGCAAGGCCGGGACCGGATTAAAGAGTATGGGCGAATTTGCAAGTTTTAGCATCCCTACATCGTTAAATGAGTCCCCGACTGCGATTGTTCTCTTTCCGGAACGGTTTATGTTGGATAGAACCAGATCCTTCTTTCCACCGACTTCAAATTCGCAGCCGACTAATTCTCCAAATGAAAGATCAAAATTATTTACGAATACTTTCCAGCCATAACGTTTTTTGATCACTACGTCTACGAACTGTTTAAATGAATCGGATATTATTACGGGACTGACGTTCTTTAATTTTGAAACTTTTTCCATGAACTCCTCAGCGCCGTCGAATGGTTTTACCGTTGCCAACGCTTTCATTATAGCCGGAAACTTTATTCCTTCGCGCTTCAGAACGTCGAGTCTTATCTTCATAAGAACTTTCATGTCCGAAACGTCTCTTGTAGTAAGTGAAAGTTCTGGTATGTTGAATGCCTTACCTAAAGCCGGCCATATTTCTGGTATAAGGACGCCTTCGAGGTCGGATGCTAGAATAAAGTTTGCCATGTATGATATTGATTAAATCCAAAGAAACTTTATATATTTGTTGTTATACTATTTGTTATGACTCAGATGGGTGCATTGATTTTCGTAAGCGTTCTAGAAGGTGTTTCTCCAGTCGAAGTTGCAAGAGCCGTGATGGATAAACCGGGAGTCAGCGAAGTCCTTTTGATAAGCGGTGAGTGGGATATGGTGGTAAAGTTCGAATACGACAAGATGGACAGCCTTTCTGATTTTGTAGTTTCTCAGCTAAGAAAAGTAAATGGAGTCGGCAAGACTGATACCACTATAATATTGGAAGAAGTAAAATAATAAAATAAAGTTTTTAAACGAATAATGTAAGATATCCCTATGGCAAAAAAAGACGCTGAAACCGCTGATTCTCCTGAATCCAGCAAAGAAGAAAAATTTGACGAATTCTCTGACATAAAGGATCTGCCTGGAGTCGGTTCAACAATCGCTTCTAAATTAAAAGGCGCTGGATACGAAGACGTAGTATCACTTGCTACCGCGAACCCAATGGACATCATAGAACTCTGCGAGATAGGAGAACCCACTGCAAAAAAAATAATATCCGCGGCACAGGAAGCCGCCAACATGAATTTCATCTCTGGATTAGAATTCGAAGAAAAGCGAAAGAGTGTACAAAGGATATCTACAGGTAGTAACGCTCTCGACATATTATTAGGCGGTGGAGTAGAGAGCCAGTCCATAACAGAATGTTACGGCGAATTTGGTTCGGGAAAAAGCCAGATAGCTTTCCAATTGGCAGTAAACGTACAATTACCAAAAGAGAAGGGCGGATTAGAGGGCCATGCAATATGGATTGATACGGAAGGAACATTTAGGGCTGCTAGGATAGAACAGCTTGCAAAAGTTAGGGGGATAGATCCGAAGGAAGCACTACAAAACATAAAGGTTGGTAGAGCCTATTCTTCAGAACATCAGAAAGCACTTGTCGATAAGATACCAGGATTGATTAACAATGACCCAAAGATAAAACTCATAGTCGTCGATAGCATGATGGCATTATACAGAGCAGAATACGTCGGCAGAGGAACTCTAGCTGATAGGCAGCAAAAGATAAATGTAATATTGCATAATCTGCAGAGATTCGCAGACAGATTTAACATCGCTGTTTACATGACAAACCAGGTAATGGCCCGGCCGGACGTTATGTTTGGAGACCCGACAGTAGCCGTGGGTGGACACATAATAGGACACGTAGCTACATACAGATTATACTTAAGAAAAGGCAAGAAGGGACTTAGAGTCGCAAAACTTGTCGACTCTCCAAGCTTACCGGAAGGAGAAGCTACTTTCCAAATAAGTGCCGATGGCATAACCGACGCAGAAGAAGAAGGCACCACCAAGAAAACAAAATGAGTATCGACAAAAAAGAATTAGACAAAATATATTCTCTTCTAGAAAAAGTAAAAGACCCTGAGATAGGTATAAGCATAACAAAGCTTAAGATGATAAGCGGTGTAGAAAAAGACGCTGACGTTCTTAAGATAAAAATAAAACTTACTGTGCCAGGTTGTCCGCTTTCAGCTACGATAGAGAAAGACGTAAAAGAAATTCTAAAACCCGAAGGGTATCAGAATGTGGAACTTGAATTTGGGTACATGACAAAGGAAGAGCTAGACGGCGTCAAAAAATCCATACAAGAAAACAACCAGAAACTTCCCGGTCCGATAGAAAAATATGAAAAGAAACAAATAAAAAATATAATCGCAGTCTACTCAGCTAAGGGCGGTGTCGGAAAAAGTAGCGTCGTTGCCATGCTTGCAATAGTCGCAAAGCGGCTCGGTTATAAGACCGGGATCTTAGACTGTGACATATCCGGACCATCCATACAAAATATATTTAATGAAAAATATAGGGCCACTCTAAATAAGAATGAAAAGCTAAACCCGCTCACATACAACGGAATAAAAATAATGTCGGTAGAGATGCTTACGGACGCTGAGGCGCTTATATGGCGTGGACCACTCGTTTCGAGCGCAATAAAACAAATGTACAGCGATACGGACTGGGGCGACCTTGACGTATTATTCTTGGACCTACCTCCAGGCACAAGCGACGGACCACTTACGGTCTTCCAGTCCATCCCGGTGGATAAAATATTACTGGTTACAACTCCGCAAGATTTATCGCAGGTTATTGGAAAAAAGACGATAATGATGTCAGAGATATTGAAAGTACCTGTCCTTGGGATAATAGAGAATATGAGTTACATAAAGTGCGAACATTGTGGTGAGAAAACCGAGATACCGGGAACACCGGAAAAACATATAAAAAAGTTTCCTGTACTTGCACGGCTAGGCTACAAAAATGGCTTGAGTCTTGATTTGGAGCGAGCAATAGACGAAGACGTCTTCAATGAGCTAAATGGCGTGATAAATTCAGCTGTCTTTAAATGACGGCATCATCTTACATCAAGGAACTCTATCCCGTTCTTTGCGATCCCGCCGAGTAGTTTAGCGCTATCCCTTACTATCCTTCGCTTTGTCTTTGGATCGAAGCCTATTATTCCGTAATTTCTCTTATAACCAAATATCCATTCGTAATTATCTATAAAAGACCAGTGGAGGTAACCTATCATTTCTACTCCGTTCTCCATTGCTTTGTATGGCATGCGTATAAACTTCTTGATATAATCCACTCTTTTTTTGTCATCATTCGTATGAATCCCATTTTCGCTTATGAGTATCGGTTTTCTAAACCTAGCATACATCCTAGTTATTACATCGAGAAGACCATCTGGATTTATAAAAAGCGGTCGGTTTAGAAATCTGTTTTTTATTGCGCGTAGCGGGTTTATATCAAAATAATAATTGATGCTTATAAAATCCATCTCGTCCTTCAGCTTTTTTATGTGGTTAAAATTCCACAATTCGTCTACAAGCGGCGACAGTCCGAGAAGATTACCGTAAGTTACTATACACTGAGCAAATGAGATCTTGTAACCGTATGGTTTAAACATGCGATACAGGTGTCTGTGTACTTCGGCCTGTGATTCCCATGCCGCGCGGAACTCTCTAA
>JASHWD010000101.1 GCA_030044235.1 Candidatus Parvarchaeota archaeon
CGTTAACATCCTCTTTTCCAAGTTTAGAAATTAATTCAGCTCTTTTAGCCGTGTATTTTCCTTGCAATATCAATTCATCCTTTATTAGTCCGGCTATTGTCTGCGCCTGGTAATAGTGTCCAATTTCGTGATTCAGCAGGGTTCTTACGCCTCTGGAAAGACATAGTATTGTATGGAAACTGCCCTTTTCGTAACCAATTTCCATTGCTTTGACAACGGATGGACTGACTTCTACAGAGTTTGTGAATGGGTTATAACCGATAGGAAGGCCGCTTCCGTTGTCTTTTAATATTATTCTAACTTCCGGTTTTTTGTCGTTGTATATCCGTTCGATTATATCGTCGAGGCTTCTTTGAGATGGCGCGGTCATTTGAGATAATTGAAAATGCTTGATATTAATAGTTTGTCAAAAGTAATCATTAAATAATCGGAGGTAGATACAATTTTATGGCGGATAAAATAAGATGCGCACACATTCTAGTAAAAACGCAGGCTTCTGCGGAAGAGGTAATGAACCTTTTGAAGGGCGGGGAAAGCTTTTCATCGCTTGCTCAAAAGTATTCTATAGATGGTTCAGCTAAGCGTGGCGGAGATTTGGGTTTCTTTGGCAGAGGCATGATGGTAAAAGAATTTGAGAGAGCCGCATTTGCGTTGAACAAAGGAGAAGTTTCTCCAATAATAAAAACCCAATTTGGCTATCACATAATAAAACGGCTCGAGTAAAGCTAGCATTCCTCTAATAAACTTATTTAAATATTTTGAATGCGGAATTAGTACTGTGATATGAAATCCAGGGCGTCGTTCACGATAGAAGGTGATGTTCTTTCTAAGCTAGATTCCGTGGTAGACAACATAACTTATAAATCTAAAAGTGAAGCCGTTGAGGACATTTTAAGAAAATTCTTTGAGAGACAGCACACGGCGATAATACTTTGTGGCGGTCATTTTACTGTCGAAGGTACAGAAACTTACAGGCCATTACTAAAGGTAGGAAATCAGACAATAATAGAGAATACTCTGAACATATTGAGACTACACGGTTTTAGAAATATTTTTGTCTCGGGCCAGACCGAACTTCTAAAAAGTGTATTTAGACTATTAAGAAACGGAGAAGGCTATGGGGTGGACATAAAATACATAGACGATAATAATCTTAGAGGCAGCGCTAAGGCGCTTGAAAGAATAAAACAATACGTTGGCTCGACTACCCTTTTTGTTCCAGGCGATGTGGTATTTGATATAGACTTAAAAGACATGCTCAGATTCCATACGTCACATAACAGTGTAGCTTCTATGGCTATATCCACCGCGATGGAACACGGTGAAGAAGTAAAGGACAAACTAGTTGTAAAAGGCAATAAAGTAGTGGCTTACGAAAGAATGGAAACGCCGGTTCATTCAAAATTGTTACCAACTTCAGTTTTTATATTTGACCATGAGATATTCAAATACATCCCGCCGGGAGAAATGGAATGGGACATAAAGAGAGACCTTTTGCCACTACTTGCAAAAGACGGACTTCTCTATGGTTATTTGTACAACGGAAATTGGGTTCATGTAAAAACAAGAGATGACGTAGAAAGGGCGAAGGCCGTCTTAGAAAAGAAGTAAATTATTTAAGCTCAGTGCGCATTTTTCTTTTATGGAATTCAAAGATTTGGCAGAACCGACAGAAAAAATAACCCGGGAGGGCTCTAATAACTTTATAAAGATAAACCTTACGCGTGGTAAAGAAGGAGAAAAAGAAATAACTTTCATAAGTTTGAAGAAAGGATATGTATCAACTCAGTCAGGAAAACCGGAAGAAAGAATAAAAACGAGCTTGTCACTAAGCTTTGACGAATTGCCGCTCCTTATCGCAGCGCTTCAGTCTTTCAGGGAAAAATTGGAATCTAAGGATTTTGAGTAGAAACGCTTATAAGTTTCTCGTAACTATCAAATTTATGAGATTAATTTGGCTTGCAGTTCCATTGCTTACGCTAGTTTTTTTATCCACTTTTGCTTTGGTCCACGCGTCGCCTTTGCAGCAGGTAGATGAGTTGGGCAATGCCAGCTTATACATATTCGGAGTTTCTACATTATCAAACGGAACTACGGTTGGAGTTCCAGCCGTGTTATCGCTTAGAGTCACAAACGGGAGTGGACAGGTATTTCTTGGATCGACGCCATTGACGGAAACAGACACACAGGCACAAGCGGTTCTTTCTACTCTAGTCGCGTGTCAGTTAGTGAATGTTAACTGCAACGATTATAACTTCTATTTTTATATAACCTCCTCATCAGCTGAGGTAGGCGGTCCAAGTGCAGGCGCGGCTTTTACAATAGCTGCCATGTCAGTTTTGACAGGGAAACCTTTGAATCCAAAGATAGCAATGACGGGAACTGCAAACCCAGATGGTAGCATAGGTATAGTCGGCGATGTAGCAGAAAAAAGTGAAGCGGCCGCTAATCAGGGAATAAAAGTATTCTTGTATCCTTCAGACGAGCCAAGCATAGATAATATGACCTCCTCAGCTTTGGCTTATGACGAAAATTTAGGGATGGTTGCGATACCGATAGACTCGGTTTACCAGGCATATCAGTATTTCACAGGTTATAATATAACCCCGGCGCTAAACTATAGCATCTACACGAGTCAGTATAATGCGGTTATGAATTCGACTTACCAAGAGTTTGGTGCTTATCAGCAGTCTATCTACGATTCTTTGCCTGATAAGACAAGTACAAATTCTACGATAAACTATTATATAACGCAAGCGGAAACTCTGATGCAAAACGAGTCTGAGTTTGCTTCTAAAGGAAATTACTATGTTGCAGCAAGTGAAATGGTCGAATCTGCAAGCGAACTTGTATTGGCTAAAACTTTAGAGGAATTAAGCAACTCTACAAACGCCCCACAGTTTATGCAGAATCTTATATCTGCTGAGAATGCTTCTATAGAAAATACATATAATCAAGTAACTCAGGATTACCTCACAAATTCTTCCACTTTAGACCTAAAACTTATAGCTATTGATAGGTTGGCCGAGGCTTCCAGTTATATCAATTCCTCAGAAGGATCTTTAAGTTCTAATTTATTCTCATCCGCAGTAAATTATTCTTTTGCAGAGGTAAAGAGGGCATCGGCCATATTTTGGCTGGGTAGTTTAAAAACCGGAAACTCTAATTTTTCAGAGTCGTCTTATTCAAATCTTAGCAATTACTATCTCTATAGGGCGTCTTCGTTCATGAACTATGCTGAATTACTCGGCTTGAACGATTCTCCGCAGGTAAACGGCATGGAGTCATCGTTTGATCAAGCAGAAACATATCAAGACGAAGGGCATTACGTCGCTTCTATCTTCAATTCGATTAATACGATTGCAACTGCGGAGCAATTGATTGAGGAGAACAGTATAAGCGTGAATAATTCTGTATCAGCGGTAGAAAATCAAATTTCTCAATCCGCATTGAGAGATATAAATAACGCAGAAAAAGTAGGTGTAACTCCGTTTCTTGGCATAAGTTATTATCAGTATGGAAACAGTTTCCAGAACACTTCTATAATTTATTATTTAGATTTCGAAGCTTTGTCAATGACTTATACGGAGTTCGAAGCTGGCCTCGCAAATGCTTCTTCGTTGCCGTTTACACCCGTTTTGCAACCTGTATCCGTGCCGGCGCCTGTAAGCGACGTTTGGGAAATTTTCGGATATGCCCTGTTAGGCTTTGCGTTAGGCGTGCTCGTAAGCTGGGTTCTTTATGAATATAGACTTTTCAGATTAGTGAGAAATAACGCCTTAGTTAAGAGAGCAAATATTAAAGAGAGACATAGAAGGAACAAGAGATAATAAAATATTTTCTTAATAGACCGTAAAGAAATACTAATAAGGCATAAATTTCATTATAGACTATGTCAGAATTGCCAAATAAAAATACAACACATGTAAAGAGCACTCAAGACGATGAGCTAGTAAAGATAGCTTTATCACGGGGCATGTTCTTCCCTTCGGCAGAAATATTTGGTAATTCGCTTGGCGGGATATGGGATTATGGCCCGATAGGCTTAGCAATATTTAATAACATTCTAAAAGAATGGCGGAACGTTCTCCATAGGATTGATGCCGTGGAAATTTCTGGGGGCGTTATACTGCCAAGGATAGTTTTACAAGCTTCTGGTCACGAAACTAATTTTTTTGATGTTGCCGTAGTATGCTCAAAATGCAATTCCGTTTATAGAGTCGATAAACTGCTTGAATCAGTAGAACCAAATAGAAACTATGAAGGTCTTAGTGATGAAGATTACTTGGGCTGGATCAAGGACTTCGGGATTACCTGCGAGAAGTGTGGCGGTCAATTAACAAAGATTAAAAAGTTTGGCTCGATGTTCGGTTTGGACGTAGGTTTGCAGAATACGGATGGCAAAGGCGTTAATGCTTATCTAAGGCCGGAGGCGTGTCAATCAATATTTCTAGACTTCAAGAGGCTATTCTCGCTTTATGGAAAGCACCTACCATTTGTTATTGCCCAAGTGGGTAAGGCTTTTAGGAACGAGATCTCACCTAGGAACAATCTTATAAGGCAAAGGGAATTTTATCAAAATGATATAGAAATATTTTTCTTAGAAGATAGTCAGTTTAAGATTTTAGACGATAACGAAATACACATATTCGATAAAAAGAATACAAACATCGATAAGATTAGAATATCAGAAGCGCTAAAAAAAGGACTAATAGAGACAAATGTGGCGGCTTACGGAATATCAGTACTTTCCAGCTTCTTGGGAACTTTAGGCTTCAAGAACGAAGATGTAAGATTCAGAAGACTTTATGAGGATAAGGCCTTCTATTCAAAAGAGTCTTTTGATGTAGAAGTAAAGAAGGACGGCGATTGGGTAGAAATCATCGCCTGCAATCACAGGGGAGATTACGATTTGTCGTCTTATTCAAAATTAGGCGGGGATGTAGTAAAAGTGGATGGAAAGGTACCAAATGTATTCGAAATGTCCTCTGGTACAGACAGACTTTTTTACCTTGCACTTTACAAAGCAATAAGGTCAGACAGCGAAAGAACATGGTTCGCATTAAGAAACAGAATAGCGCCGTTCAAAGCTGCTGTTTTCCCGTTGCTTTCGAAGGAAGAACTAGAAGGATTCGCGAAGAAACTTCTAGAGAATTCGGTTTACAAAGACGACTTGTATTACCTGCACTCCGGTAGCATAGGAAAGATGTACCGCAAGGCAGATGAGATAGGGATACCTATAGAGATCACAGTAGACTTCAAGACTATTGAGAATGGGACAGTTACCGTTAGGGATAGAGACACCATGTCGCAGTTCAGGTTTGATTCAAAAAACATGGACTTTCTAATAAAAGATAGCCTAGACAGCGACTTTGAAACTTTAAAGAAAAAATTTGAGGTTCACTGATAGCGCCATTTCGTTATCGTAGAATAGATGTTATCGACTATATCTAGTGGAGATAAAGATTCTCTTTTTAATCTAGCCAAATATTTTCCTGTGTAGCCGTTTATGAATACTCCCGCGCATGCAGCGTCTATTATTTTTGCGCCTTGCCCTATCAAGCCAGCACATATTCCGCACAAGCTGTCTCCTGTGCCGCCCTTTGTCATGTAAACACTGTTTACTTTATTTAAAAAAAGCTGGTCGCCGTCCGATACTATGTCTACATGCCCTTTTAATAAAATGTTAGTGCCATACTCTTTAGCCTTTTCTTTTACTATCTTTGCTCGTTCCTCTATGTTTGTAGAAAGATTTGTGCCAAAAAGTACGTTAAACTCGTATGTATTTGGAGTTATTAAAATTTCGCTGCTCAAAAGATTTGGGTTCATTAATTTTATTCCATCTGCGTCTACAACGAACTTTTTCTTTATGTCTTTTAACACCATGTTAACAAAATCGCCTTGGTTACTACCGGTTCCCAAGCCATTTCCAAGAGCTATCACATTTGCCCACGATGAAAGTTTCCTTGCGTCATAGAAAGCATCAGAATCTAAATATTCCTTTTCAAAAGGTATAGCTATTATTTCGGGCGAGAAAGATGCGGCTATGTCGGCAGCTCTTTTTGGAGCGAATATTTTAGATAGGTCCGCGCCGGCTCTCATCGCAGCTAAAGCGACTATTGCTGGTGAACCAGTATACTCTAGGCTTCCTCCTAGGACCAACACTTTCCCAAAGTTTCCTTTATGGGCCCAATTGTCCCTCTTTTTGTATACCTTCTTTATCCAGCTCTGATCTACAACAGAGTAATTCATAAGTTAAGATTGCTGCTGTGCTCTCCATTTAGAGAAGACTGTGGCGATAGATATTTTTTTATGTTGTTTATAGCCACATACGCTTCAGCGCCCCCGACAGCGAGGAGCGCAAATTTAGGTTCGTTGCTTACGTCCGCTATGTCCCCCGCGGCATAAATCCCATCTATGTTTGTTTTGTAGTTCGTGTCAACTTTTATGTATCTTTCGTTCACGCTTTCAAACGTTATAGACTTGAATATATTAGGATTTGCCTTGTGGCCTATTGCGACTATTACCGAGTCAACGTCTAAGTAACTTGAGGTCTTTGAAACGTTATCTAATATGTCTACTTTATTTACTTTTTCTCCATTGCCGAAGATCTTTTTTATTTCGGTATTTAGCATTACTCTTATCTTTGGTTTTTCTTTAGCCGCTGTAATGCTGCTCTCGGCAGCCTTTAAAATTCCATTGTGCTGGGCGATTATTACACTCTTTACTACGGGTTCTATCTGTAATGCGTAGTCGAAAGCCGAATCGCCGCCGCCGACAATTATAACGCGGTCATCTTTGAAATCGGCTATAGATTTTACTTTATAATAAACACCTTTGTCAGCATAAGTTCCTTCGCCTTCTACATTTAATTTGTTTGGAGTGAAGTATCCTACGCCGGCGCATATGAGCACGGCCTTTGATTCGTAAGCCTGTTCTCCATTTACCTCTAATATGAATCTACCGCCTTCCGTCGGGATTATGTCGGTTACGTCAGAATTGAAGACGATTTTTGGGTTGAACATTGTCGCCTGCTCATACATTTTTTTAGCAAGTTCGGAAGATACCATCTTAGGAATTCCTTGAATGTCATAGACTTTCTTTTCTGGATACAGTTCGTGCATCTGGCCACCGTATGTCTCTAGTCCTTCTAAGGTTACGCTTTTAATCGCTCTTAATCCAGCACAGAATGTAGCAAAGAGACCCGCGGGCCCAGCGCCTATTATTACTAATTCGACTTCTTCCATAGATTTTTACCTTAACTATATTCACGCCAAGTATGGTTGCAGTTAAGGCACTTATAGAATCTTGTTGGAGGTTCATCAGAAGCCCTTGTCTGCTCCATCCAAGAAATTACCTTCTTTTTGCCGCACTTAGGGCATTCGCTGTCCTCAAATTCGGTTTGTGAAAGTGTTTCTTCCTCAGAAGGCGCTTCTTCTGAGCGCTTTATTACCAATTTCTTGCTTTTACCCTTAAGTACCAGATCTTCCTCTTTCATAATCTGAATTGTTATAATTTTATATAAAGTTATACAATAATAAACCTTTCCGGGACTAAGTTTTAAATCGTTAAATATCCATTCTGTTCAATAGTTATTATGTCAAAACTAGCATGGCTATTGGGACTTTTATCAATCCTTATACTAATACCGGCAGTAAATGCAATCTCCGTGCCAAGCACTTCGGCGGTGACAAGCAGCCTCCTCGGGGCGTTTACCATAAATTCTTCGGATACACCAATATATGCGGCACTATTTGCGCTTGTAATATTCGTAATATTCTATCAGATGCTTCAAAGAACTACGCTTGGTAATGGGGCGGCAGCGATAGCCTTTGTTTTCGCTGCGATAACCTTCGTATTCCTTTACACTACTCCTTCCTACATACAGCTTTTCCTTACTGTCTCCGTGATGACGGCCGTAATGGCTATACTACTGGTGGTACTTTTAATACCTACGAGAAGAGGGACAACTTTTTCCAGGATGGTCGGTCTGATTCTTTTAGCAACTTTATTTTACCTACTGCTTTCAAATAATTCGTCATTGTCGAACTACGTTAATAATCTACTGCACATAAATGTCCTAAATATACTGCCCCTTATCATAGTGGGTGGTTTGGTCATAGGAGTGATAATCCTTTTGATAAGAGCTTTCAGAAACACCACTCATCCAGGACTAAGGGCGATTATCCCGATATTGATCTTAGGTCTTATAATATTCTTCTTCGTACCTGGCGCGGGAGCCTTCTTGCTAAACCCACTTTCATTGATATTCTATGGGCTGGTATTTATTGGAATAATAATATGGTTCCTTAGAGCCAACAGGAAACCTAAAGGAGAAAAAGAAGATATTTGGAAAAAACCACTTGGCTGGGGCGAGAGAAGACAGCACTTTGAACTTCCAGGTCCAGGCGGGGCTGTAAAAGAAGGAAAAACTAATGGTGGTACAGGTAATGTGAAAATCGAACATCTACCACCACCGGCGCCGCATTCAACTAAAGGTCCTTTGAAACCTTGGTCTGGGGCCGTTAAGCAACCTACGCCCCCAAATAACCCGGGATGGGTAGTTGGATCTAGCAGACTTTCAGACAAGAAAACAGAGTTTCGCGAACCTCAGAGAGACACTTCTGGGAAAATGACAGGAAAGAATGCCGGCTATGCTAAAAAAGGAGAAGAAAGATATAAGAAACAAGGCGGCGAAACGTAATTGTTAACTTTTATAGATTTTAAATCGTCCTTAATTAATTTGACTCAATAAATTTGATCTTGTAGCATTGTATTTGTTGTAACCAAAAATAAGAAACTGAAACTTAATTACCTTAAGAATACAATTTATAAAGCGGATGCTTAATTTAGTTTTATATACTCTAAAAATAAAAACAGTATTAAAGGGCTCGTGGCGCAACGGCACCGCGCTCCCATGGCAAAATTCCATTTTGGGAGAGACTGAGGGTTCAAATCCCCCCGAGTCCATAAGATTCTTAGTGCGTAAAAATATTGCCACAAAAAGTTAATAAGAATTTATAGTATTATGATTTAATAAAAATATATGCAAGTATTGTATCAGCTATCTGATTATTACAAAAAGATAATTAACGATCTTGTTGACACTAACTTAGAAGTAAATGTATTAGATTCAATTTTTAAGAAGCACAAAGTAAAATCAGTTTTGGACGTCGCTTGTGGAGTTGGTAGGCATTCAATACCGCTAGCAAAACTTGGCTACCAAGTTACTGGGATAGATCTTTCACCTTATCAAATAAAGAAAGCAAAAGAAGACGCGAAGAAAGAGAAAGTAAAAACAAGCTTTGTAATCCAAGATGCAAACAGTTTCTATTATAATAAAAAATTCGATGCTGCGATATGCATGTGGACTACTTTGGGAGAAGAACCAATGCAGTACAAAAAAGTTATACGGAATGTATTCCATGCACTCAAAAACCACGGAATTTTTATTATAGATAACCGTAGTTGGGAGCACATCCCTAAAGAAAGAGAAGAGATTATAAAAACCTCAGCAAAACTAGATAGCGGCGGAACTTTCAGAGGCACGTTATACGACAGGTATACAGAAAATTTCCGAATAAGAGACGGCATTATAAACATTGACGGTAAAAAATATCGCGATTTGTGTGTTACGCACCTTCTTAAGGAAGCAGATTGGATTAGAGAACTTAAAGAGGCAGGCTTTAAAAGATTCAAAGTCTACCACGATTACAAGGAAAAGAGAGTCAAAAAACCAGCTCGTGTTCTTATAGCAGGGATAAAATAATTGTGGATATTAAAATTTTATCAGAAAGTTGATATTTGTTCTACATTTTTCGTAAAGAGAAATATTAATTTTTTGGCGTTATTGCACGAACTTCGGCTACTCTAGTAGGGTATATTTTTTCAAGTTTCTTGTGCAATTTGTTTTGAATCTTGTTTGTCATAGTATCAGAGAAAATGTCTTTTAACTTAGCATCCTTTACTTCAGCTTCAACAAAATCTTTTATTTCTCTCTTAACAGCTTTTTTGTATTTATTTTCAGCTTTGTTTATCGA
>JASHWD010000102.1 GCA_030044235.1 Candidatus Parvarchaeota archaeon
TATAAGAATTGTATTATCTTTTTGCCCAGTCTTACCGATAAGTCGTTGCTTACTTTAAGGTCCTGAAGCGCTGACGACAATCTTCTTTGCATGTACCCGGATATAGGAGTACGTATAACGTTGTCCATTAAACCTTCTCTGCTACTAGCTGAGTGTAGGAAGTATTCAACCGGATTCAAACCGGTCATATAGCTTGCGGTAATAAATCCTCTGGCCTTGAGCCCGTTGTCTCCTTTAAGTGAATGCGCCGTAAGCCTACCCTCAAATCCGTTATTTATTCTAACGTCCCTTAAGAGCTGCTGCCCTACAGCGCCAACGATTGGTATAAGGTTTGTAACGCTCCCTTTTGCACCGGTTGTTATCATAGATTCAACGTTGTTATTCTCTTTCTGTATAAATGTATCAATAGCGTTTCTTATTTTTACCCTAATTTTATTCGTCAAGCTAAGTATCTTAGCTTCGCTAAGCTCGTTATAATTCTTTAATAATGAGCTTGCGTCTTTATCTCCCTCAGCGATTATATCTGCTATGCTACTGTATGCAACTTTAGGCATGTCAAAGTCGCTTAAGTTAACGCTCATACCGTATTTAAGAAGGACCATCAGACCAAGGCGCCCGGATTGGTCTATAAATCTCGCAGTTATATCAGGGCCATACCTTACAAACAAAAACTGTAAGAGACTTCCATTTTCTTTACCTATTGTTGCGCTGTCTATAACTCCAGTCTCTAGTTTTCCATTCTTTATTTTTACGTAACTGTCTTCCTCTTTTGTAATTTTAAACGTCGTACTATTGCTTTCAAAGTTAAGATCTTTTGGTAAAATCATGCTAAATATTTCTCTACCAGAATATTTGTCTTTTTTAAGCGATTGTTCAGCTCCTATATTAGCTAGAAGGAATTCTGCGGTCTGCCTATCAACTGACATGTCTTTACTAGTCAACATAGCGCAACCGGATACGTAATCCTGCGCAGCACCTATTAATGGTAAACCGTGCCTTGGCGAAACTATATTATGCTTTATATTTATTATCATATCCGCTTCTGCTAAAGCTTCTTCGTTCTGTAAAATGTGGATGTTCATTTCGTCCCCGTCGAAGTCTGCATTATAAGGCAAAGTCGAAGCAGGGTTTATACCCAAAGTATTGTAAGGTAAAATCCTTGCATAGTGACCCATTATAGACTGTCTATGCAGCGAAGGCTGACGATTGAAAAGGACAATGTCACCATCTACAAGGTGCCTTTCTACAATGTAGCCTGGTTTAATCTCTTCGATTAAGTTTTCTACGGTTAACTCGGTTATTTTTTTCTTTATTCCGTCTGGCGTTATAACGTAGTTCGCGCCGGGATAAGAGTTGAAATTTTTAATTAAACCCTTTAGCCTATCTATATTTACGTCTGTAACGTATTCCGGGAATGTTATTTCTTTTGATATCTTAATTGGTATACCTACCTCATCCAGTCTTAAGAAAGAATCTGGTGATATGACAGAACGGGCCCCGTAGTTCACTCTTTTACCAAGAACTGAGCCTCTAAACCTGCCTTCCTTTCCCTTTATCCTATCTTCTAAAGTTTTAAGTTTCTTACCGGACTTGTGCCTTGCTATTGGTACCTGTGCGGTTCCATTAGAAATAAAAGTTGTTATGTGGTATTGCAGCAGGTCCCACAATTCATCTATTATTATTTCCGGAGCACCAGACTTTATGTTCTCTGCAAGTCTTTGATTTGTTCTAACTATATCGGTTAACTTATGCGTAAGGTCATCTTCACTTCTCTGTCCATTTTCTAGAGTTATAGAAGGTCTTATGGTAATCGGTGGCACTGGGAGCAGAGTTATTACCATCCATTCTGGTCTGGAATGATCTGGGTCAAGTCCCATAAATTGCAAATCGGAATCCTTTATCTTTTCCAATCTTTCAAGTACATCTACGGGAGTTAATTTTTGCCCGCCGTATACAAATGTGTATGGTTTCTCTAATTTTGTTTTCTGTTGTTTTTCCTTACAGAATGGACAAATTGTAACGTTCTTAGCGTGTTTTATTATTGCCTTTATAGTCTTGTTTTTCTTCTGATGTCCCTCGCTTGCTTCTATAGCTACCAAAGACTCGCTTAATTTCTTAAGTGAATTCTCGGGGATTAATATTCTCCCACAAGCATTACATGTAGCATTTATAAGATTGTAAATGTATGGCACCATCTTTATATTAAAAACCGGACTTGCAAGTTCTATATTACCAAAGTGGCCAGGGCAATCTTTTATCGTATTACCGCAAGTTTTACATATCAAACCCGGGTCTGTAACTCCCATCCTCAAATCTGAGAGCCCGCCGTCTATAGGAAAACCGTCTATATCATATAATTCAGAGGAGGTTACAGTTACAGAGCTCATCTTTTGTATTGTTTTTGGAGACAGTAGACCAAATTCTATCCCGTTTATCTTATTGAAAACAAAGTTCGAATCTAATTTCATACTTTTTTACCTAACGCTATCCTTGGGTATATTCCGACCGATTTTAATTCGTCTAGTAATATCTTAAACGAAGCCGAGACCTCGATTAATTTTATAGGCGCGTCTTCTCCATCGAGTTGACAATAACCTGTTTTCTTTCTGACATTGTAAACTGAAATCATACCACATTTTCCACAAACCGGTATTGCTATCTTGTCGGAGTCAAATCTTTCCTTCAAAGACATTGCTGCGCCATAAGAAACAAAGCAGTCTTTCTCCATCTCCCCTAATCTTAAGCCGCCGCTCTTTGATTTACCCTCTGTAGGCTGTCTTGTAAGAAGTTGTATCGGGCCTCTAGCTCTCCATTGTATCTTATTAGATACAAAGTGCTTTAATCTTATGTAAGCCATATCACCAACAAAAATTCTTGTTTTCATCTCTTCGCCGGTTATGCCGTTATACATTGTTTCTACGCCATTTTCCCTAAAGCCGTAAGAATGAAGTTCTTTTCTCATAGACTCTTCGTCTTCGCCGGCAAATGGTGTACCATCTATGTAGCGACCACCTAGCGCTCCGACTTTTGCACCCAAAAGTTCCAGAAGGTAAGCCATTGACATACGTGTTGGCAAAGAATAGGGTGAAAAGATTAAATCTGGTACTATACCAGAATAAGTAAACGGCATGTCTTCTTCGTCTAGCAACATTCCGACTACCCCTTTTTGTCCGCTTCTCGAACCAAACTTGTCTCCGATCTCAACTATTCTTTCTTGCCTTACTTTAATTGAAACGTACTTATTTCCATCTGCAGTCGATGTCAAAAACACATTGTCTACAGTACCGCTTTCCCCCGTCCTACACTCTACTGAAGATTCGACCTGCTTTTGAACGCCTAACCTAAACTTATCTATTGAAGACACAAATCGTGGCGGAGAAACTCTACCTATAAGAACATCGCCACTTTCAACTTTTGCAGATGGAAATGCTATTCCATCTTCATCAAGGAATTTATAAGCATCTTCGGATCTGTATCCGATTACGTCTTTATCCGGAACAGTTATAATGTCGCTCTGGCCGCCTATGTATTTTGTTTCTTCAATCTTATAAGGTCTGAAGAACATCGCTCTGAATAGTCCCCTGTCTACGGAGGATTTGTTTATTATAATCGCGTCGTCCATATTATAACCTAAATAGGAAACGACCGCAACGACTATGTTCTGGCCAAAGACGTGGCTCTTGAAAGATTCATTATCATACATTTTTGTTTTTACTATCGGCAACTGTTGATCGATAGCGATCATCGAGTCATTATCCATTCTTATAAGATAATTATTAGAATAGATTCCTACTCCCTGCTGTACACTTTTAACGGCAGTAACATTTCTGTGCGCGTTACTGTGGTTTATAAACGGCAAAAGTGAAGCTTGGGTTCCAAATACGGAAAGAGGCGTTATTTCGAGGTGAGTATGTTGCGGAGTTAAATCGCTTTCGTTAAGCGCAACGTAAGCATCTTCTTCCTCATCAGCATCTAAATATTCGATTTTCCCGGATTGTACCAGTGTGTCCCAAGTTATGTGATTTCCTTCTAAAAGGTTTATGTCCTCTTTTGTTACAAGCGGTTTGCCGTTTTTTACGACTATCAATGCTCTGACTAGTCTGCCACCATCGCTATTTATCATTACACTATCAGTTTCTTCTCTGTATCTTACATTAACGCTAGATGGAAGCGCGCCACTTCTTCTATCGTTTACAATAGCTTTAGCTAACTTTGGACCGTCGTCGGTTCTACCAGATAATCTCCCATTTACAAAGACAAATGTCATATTGGTTTAACCTCGTAATCTTTTAATTTCTTAACTATTTCATTGGTTTCTACATTTTCATCGGATATCTTAGCTAGTAGAGCTATGTTCTTAGTTAAACCTATCTTAGGACCTTCTGGTGTCTCTACAGCGCAAAACCTACCAAAGTGTGTGCCGTGTAGGTCTCTCGCCCTATAATTTTCTCTATTAGAAGTAAGAAGCGATTCTACTTTCCTTAGATGAGACACAGTGGAAGGAAAACTTCTACGATCTAGGTGCTGTGTTATTCCTACTCTACCGCCAACCCACTGACCAGTTGCCAATGAAGATCTTAATCTAGAAGTTAGTTGATCTGAAGTAAATATATATCTAGGACTTGGAACTCTGTCTTTCTTTATTCCTCTTTCGAAGTTATACTTTGCATCGTTCAAAACCTGCTTGAAAACGAATCTAAAAAGCATATCAAGGTTATAATTCTCCGCGTGCAATCTTTTATTTGAATAGTGGTCCTTGTCTACTTCTTTCTTTGATATAGCGTAATTAAGAAGTCTTGAAACAACATAAATTAAGTATTCTCCTTTAAGTCTTCTAGATTCCTTATCGCGTCCTAAAAACGGAAACAGAAGCGCGTCTATGTTCAATTCTGCTGTTTCTATTGAATGTACGGAATGAAGTGACTTGCCTATGTTGTCCAATGCGTCTTTCTCACTATCGACATTAAATGCTACAAGGTTTATGTCTATAGTATTCTCAATGTCTTCATCGCCTTTAGATATCTTCTTTATCAATTCATTTTCGTTGGTGAATCCTAAGGCCTTTAATAAAATCATTACCGATACTTTCTTTAATTTTCCGAAGGTTATGTATAAAAGATTACTGTTAGATAATTGAATTGAATGTGGAACTTTTATATTGTCCGCATCCGCAAAGATTTTTACCGAATAAAGGAACCCTTCTTGACTTTCCTTCCCTATCAAAAGGTTATTTGGAGCTAAATCCTCTGTAGTTATTATTATTCTTTCTGTACCATTTATTATGAAATATCCGCCTGGGTCATTTGGATCTTCTTTTAATTTTACTAAATCTTCTCTAGATAAGCCCGAAAGATTGCAGAATTTCGATTTTACAACTATTGGAATCCTGCCGATGAATACCTCTTCTTCTGCTACCGTCTTTTTATCAGCTAGATAGGAAACCGAAAGCACCATCGGCGCGTCATAAGTCAAATCTCTTATTCTTGCCTCCATAGGGGTCGTCGGTCTAGTAATGCTGTCGGCTTCTAATATGTCTGGCTTTCCTACAGTTAATTTACCAAGTTTAATTAAAAATTCGCCAACGCCTGTCGGTTTTATAACCGGTTCTATAGTTGATTCGCTGTCTATTATTTTTTGCAGGCCCCTCTCTATAAAATATTCAAAGGAAGAGATGTGGTGCGCAGCTACGTTATTAGACTTAATTGCTGCTTCGAGCAGCTTATCACTTGCAGACTTGTCCATAAATTTTTATTTAACTACAAAACGATAATATTTTGCTTGACCGGCGGTTTTACTATCTCGCGTTATTTCCAACACGTCTCCTTCATTCGCATTTAATTTCTTAACTGCCGGATCGGTAAGTTTAATTTTAGGTAAATCTCTTGTAATAACTTTAAATTTGTTAAGAATAGCCTCTACCTCGTCTACTTTCATTACACGATATTTTGGGGACAGGCGACTTGTAAAAACATCAATATCCAAGCAGGTAACCTCTATACAGATTTACAATTACTAGAGGTGATATTTTTAGTATATAAAGCTTTCGGTTTTGTTATGATTTTACAGTGATAGATAATTAAGCATTTTTATGTGTTTTGGCTCATGGCCCTGCGGAATAAAGAGGAGCTTATTTTATTGTTATTATATTTCATTAAAATTTTATACATTTTGTCTGCACTGAAAAGGTAACCTAGCATAAAAAAAGACACCACTATGCTCATCCCGAGATAGAAATACAGAAGATTTAGTCCGGTGTTGAATAGCAAAGAAACAAAAAACGTAAATAAAACGAGATAAAAAAGGAAAACCGGCAATATCTTTAGGAATCTGGCCTTTGTGATATTAAAAGAATCTTTAAGCGCCTCTGATAAGCTAACATTTCCGTTATGGCTCTCTATATTAAAGAAAATGCTCTTTACGCCGAAATAAAAACCGGGTATTATAAGCAGTACAAAACCGCCAAAAAGCAAGAATAATTGGGATATTGTTGCTATAAAGAACTTAGGAAACTTTATTAGCGCTGTCAAAAGCGCATCTTTAAAGTTTACCGGCGCTTTGAGCTCTACTCTCTTCTTAACTTCTAGACCCAGCGAAAGAAGATAAAAAAATACAAAAACTTCGAGAAGAACTAGACCCAGGGCAGTTGGAATTACATAAGATGGATAGACAGTTGTGTACGTCGCACCTGAATTTAGTGTCAAATTTAGAAAAACGTATAATCCTAAATAAATTACAAGAAAAAGCGACAAAGCCATTGTGACAAAAATGGCGAATATCTTTGGTCTTATTATATAAGAGAGGCCTGAAAATATTGCAACCGCCGGATCTGTCTCAAAAATTGATGGGGCCATAATTAAATTATGACCGATGTTGCTTATAACTCTTATTTATCGTATTAACTCGATTCTTGTAATATTTCTTTTTTTCGAATTTACAGTATGAATAAATTGGACAACGGTAACATTGTGGCGCAGTCGGTCGGCATAAGTCTTGTCCAAAAGTCACTAAGATGTGATTCGCTAGCATTCTTTGTTTAATATTCAATAGACTTTCTAGAACAACTTGAGTGTTCTCCGGCTTATTGTTTTTCGGAACTATACCTAGCCTCTGAGAAATCCTATTAACGTGCGTATCAACGGGTATCGAAGGTATGCCAAAACCCCATACTTCTACTAGACTAGCCACCTTTGGACCAACCCCGGGTATCTTCAATAAATCTTCTTTTGCGCGCGGCACTCTGCCATTAAAATCTAATAAAAGCATTTCGGCTGCCTTTCTAAGAAGATTCGCTTTTGTCTTGTAAAAAGACACAGGATAAATAGTTTTTTTGATTGTATTGACATTCAACTTCGAAAGCTGTTCCGGATTTTTAGCGATTTTTAAAAGTCTATCTTGAGCCCCAAAAGTAGTTTCGTCTTTAGTTCGAGTTGAAAGAATACCATGTATAAGTATTTCAAATGGCCTTACTTTCTCGATCTTAACCTTATATTTTCTGTTAAGGATATTTAATATCTTGCCTATGTCTTTTTTGCCCATTTAAGATCCTTTTAGGAATACACCAGTATATATAATCAAATCTTATTAAATTAGTTTATTAATAACTTAATATGAAATATTTGCCGAAGAGTGACGGTATAAAGTACCTTACAGAGAGATACGATATAAATTTTGATGATATAATCGACACCATAAAAGAAAAGAAATATGATAAAATCGCGATACAAATACCAGACGGCTTCAAAATGCATGCTCTTGAGATATCAGACTTTATAAAAGAAAATTCTGGAGCAGATGTCTATATCTGGGGCGGAAGTACGTACGGGGCATGCGACGCTCCAACAGGTCTGGAAAAACTGGGCATAAAAATGATAATACAATTTGGCCATGCCAGATTCCGCGCAGACGAAACGAAGAAGCCTTCCGAGATAATAAAATGAACCGGATAGGAATAGATGAAGCGGGCAGAGGGCCGGTTATAGGTCCTCTTGTTGTGGCTGGTGTAAGTTTAGATAAAGAAACCGCAGATAAATTTAAAATTGCCGGGGTAAAAGACTCAAAGCTTTTGAGCATAAAGAGAATATTTTTATTGGAAAGATTGATAGTAGAAAATTCGTCGGGATACATGGTTGAGGAGATAAGTCCTGCGTCCATAGACTCTAGATTTGAGGACGGAACTAACCTTAATTTTCTTGAATTAGACAGAATGATAAATATAGCAAATAAGCTCTTGGGAGAAACCGTTATAATAGACTGCCCAAGTTCAAATACAAAGAAAATAAAAGCGTTTTTAACCAAAAAAATCCTCGGCAAAGAGCTTATAGTAGAAAACTACGCGGATAAAAACTTCGTTGAAGTTTCCGCAGCGTCTATAGTAGCTAAAGCACTAAGAGAACGTGAAGTGGCTGCCATAAAGAAGGAACTTGAATACGACTTTGGCAGTGGATATCCATCTGACCCGAGAACTATAAAATTTCTAAAAATAATAAAAGAAAATGGCCTAATTCTCGAAGAAAAATATAAAAAACACATTCGTGGAACTTGGGCTACTTTTAAAAACTTAGAAAATAGAAATCTTCACGACTTTTTGTGAATCAGTTTGTCTATTAGCTCCTTAGGTATCGGCACCGCTTTCCATTTATTTTTATCGATTACGACTTGTATTATATACCCTTCGCAAAGCAAGTCGCCATCTCTTCTTATAGAAAAATCAAATCTTATCGCCTTTTCCGAGATTATACTTGGTGTAATGCCGACCCTTATTTTGTCTCCAGCTCTTGCGGATTTATAATATTTTGCATTTGATTCCACAACGACTAACCAAAGCTTTTCATTTATGGCTGGAAAAAGGTAGCCCGCACGTGCATTAGAAAATTGTTCTAAGGCGTCTGTGAAGAATCTATAATAACCCGCATAATGAACTATACCTTGAGCATCGGTATCATATATTCTAACCATTTCGTCAAAAAAGAATTCGTCTTTCATTTCTATTATAAAAGTTTATAATTCTTATAGGTATCGTTATCAACTAATCTTATTTACATTGTTAAATGAAAAAGAGTTAAATTTAGTGGGCTCAAACGTTATTTATGAGATTTATACACATAGGCGATACGCATATAGGAAATGTTTATAAAAATGACGTTAGAAATGAAGACGTTAAAAATTCCTTTAGACAAGTTGTTGATGCCGCCATAAAAGAAAACGTAGATTTTGTCGTGCATTCTGGAGACCTTTTCAATGAAGGAAACCCTAGTTTAGAGGCATTGTTATTTGTTACAGACCAACTTAATAGACTAAAACAAGCAGGTATAAGAGTTTTCATAGTGCCGGGATCCCATGATGTCGGTATGGGCGACGAAGACAGCATAGTAGAGCTATTTGATAGAAACGGTTTGTTAGTAAACTTAAATTCTAGACGTTACATATCCAATGAAGAATCTGGCTTTTACTTAACCGGGGAAACCTACAGAAATGCATTCATATGCGGCGTAAGGGGAAAAAGAAGCAAAGTAGAGAATGAAATATTCAAAAGACTAAATGTAAAAATAAACGATAAAGCGTGGATAAGGATATTTATATTTCATCACACAATATCCGCACTGGGAGAACAATTTAAAGACCTAGACACGGAAAGTTTACCTAGAGGCTTCGAATATTACGCCGCGGGTCATTGGCATGGGCATAGAGACAACATAAAATTCGATAAAGGCATAGTCCAGTACCCTGGTTCTACAGAATACTGCGATGAAAAGGAGATAGTTGACAATCCAAACCGCGGGTATTATTTAATAGACTACGATGAAAAAGGCATAGAAAAACTGGAATACTGCTTATTAAAAACGCGAGAAAAAGAAATAATTAGAATCAACGCAGACAAAAAGGTGGCTCTAGATATAGAAAATGAAGCGCTGGCCAAGCTTAGCAAAAATTCTGGTAAAATCTTAGTTATAAAAATAGACGGGAAAATTTTCGGTAAAAAGGGCGAACTTAATGTAGGTCATATCAAAAAGGAGGCTGTCGATTTAGGTTATTCATACGTAAGCGTAAATACCGCAAAGATTGTGGATAACGATGACAATGTCGTAGACATAAAAGAAAACGAGCTAAACAATGTAGAATCCGACTTCCTTAGAAGCAGAGGATATAATGAGGACGCGATTGCCTTGGCAAAGATGTTAATAGACGCGACTTCTAACAAGAACAACCCAGAATTAATAAAGCGCCAGGCGGAGGAACTTTTCGATAAATATGATAATAAAAGAACTTAAACTAGAGAACATAAGGAGCCACAAAGATTCTGAAGTAATCTTTGATGATGGAATAAACATCATAACAGGAAATACTGGGAGTGGCAAGTCTTCAATCCTTATGGCTATTCAGTATTCGTTATTCGGAAAGATAGGCGAGGGTAGGGAAGAGGGGAGGCTGCTGCTTAGACGCGGTTCGACAAAAGGCACTATCGCATTGAAATTTACTGATGGAGAATCTGAATATTATATAAAACGCGGCTTAAAAAAGGTAAAGGAAAACGTAAGAAATGACGATGAAGAAAACGAGATTAGAAAAGACGGAAGACTAATAGATTTACAAAACCGCGCTACGGATCTAAATAATTATATATTAAAATTATTAAAAATAGAATCGTCAAACCCTATAAAGACATTTGAAACTATAACTTATATCAAACAGGATGAATTAAAGGACTTAATATTTGATACCGGCCAAGATAAACAACAGTACATCGATCAATTACTTCAATTAAATAAATACGCAGATGCATTTGATCGGTTAAAGGAAGTTACAGACAAGATAAAAAACGAAATAGAAATAAACAGAATAGCGGTAACTTTAAGCATAGACGAAAACGAAATTATAAAAATAGAGAGTCGGATTAAAGAGCTAGAATTGCTAAATTTAGAAGCGTCTAAAAGAACCATAGAATTAGAAAATCAAATTAATAACAATAAAATTAGACAAACAGAATTAGAAGGAGAAGTAAAGTTTTACACCGGGTTAAGAGACCAAAGTATAAAACTAAACGTTGAACGAAGTGGAAATGTAAACTCAATAAATAAATTTGAGAAAGAAATTGCTTCTATAGAAGCAAGCATAGCTTCTAATGAAAGCACTATAAGAAAAATAGACGATTTAGTTCTTATCGATACAAAAAAAGCTAAAGCTAAAAATGAAACTTTATTTAACGAGATAAATGTAAGGGAAAGAGCAGCCTACGAAGCGCTATACAGAAGCGAGTCTGATTTTAATTCTGAATCAAAGGAAGCCTCAGAGCTAGAAAAAGAAATAAAGTTCACTTTAGAACGAAATCGAGCGTTAGACAATGAAACAAGAGCATTAAAGTTACTGATAGAAAAATCTTGGAGCGGCGCACCTAAAGAAGAATTAATGGGCAGAGTGGCGGAAATGATTAATCTAATATCCGAGTTAAAAGCTGAAAAAATAAGAGCTTTAGAAACAAACGTGTGCCAAATTTGCGGCGAAAGCTTTTCTGATAGCAAGCATCTTGATAAAGAGTACACAAACAAGATTAAAAAATATGAAGATATTATAGCCGACCTTGAAGCTGAAATAAGCAAGACGGCGCTGGGTAAAACTAAAAGAGAAATAGAAAGAGAATATGATAAAGCGGCTATTGAAATTGATGCTAACAAAGAAAAAATAAAAACATATCAATCTAAATTAATAAAATTAAACCCTGTAGATACAAACAAAAAAACCGAATCTCTAAGAAAAGAACACAATATAATCTTAGAGGAGATGTCAAAAACTAAAGGTGAGATAATTAGATTAAATAGAGAAATCGAAGAAGCCGAGCTTATAAAAACAAAAATAAATGAAATAGAGCTTTCAAGGTCTAAATTAAAAGATCGTAGTATTGACCTACAAAAAGAACGAGAAGAGTTAAGAATACGCGAGGAAAAGATTGCAGCACTTGGTTTTGATGTTAACATTCTTGAAAAGAAGAACTTGGAATTTAGATCTGTTCTAAACGTTATGTCCGACTTACTTTCTAGAAAGTCCGGAATAAAAAGCGAAATAGATACTAGAAATTCCGAAATATCAGAAAATAAGCATAAATTTGACGAGTTCAAAACGAATTTAGAAAAAAGAAAAGTCCTTTTAGAGGCGGTCAACAAAAAAGAGAGATTCCTTACATTGATGGAAAATCTACGTAAGGATATACGAGATATAAGAGAGTACGTAAGGAATAGATTCATAAAAGATTTTAAAATGCTTTTCCAGGCTCGTTTTGCAGAGATAAGAAGCGAAAGCGATTATGCGACAGAGATTGACAATGATTATAACGTAAAAGTAATTGCGAATGACGAGGTACTAGACGCAAAAACCTTATCTGGTGGCGAAAAGACGTCGGTTGCACTCGCGTATAGGATGGCTTTATCCTCTATAGCTTCTCTTTTAGGAGGTGTAAGTAAAAATGAGTCATTATTGATGGACGAGCCAACTTCTGGGCTTGATAGAGAAGATATAAATGCGCTTTCTACTTGCATAACTAGAATAAACGATATAAACCAAATCGTAATAGTTACACACGAAGATACGATGAAGAATATCGCAGACAGATTAATAACAATAACTAAAACCGCCGGTGAATCTAAAGTAAATTAAGCGGATTACTTTTTGAATACAGCAAGGAAATGATCACTTACACCAACTACATCTGATCTTTCTAAAAGTGAGAGATAAGTAGTCCATGCTATGTTCCAAAGTTTCTTATTCTTTTCTAATTGTTTCGTTGAATTTTTTCTGATGTAAAAGAAGCCCTCTAAAGCGAATATTCTAAGCTTTCTTGCTCCAGCCCTTTCTAATAACTCTCTAAATTCCTCTTGAAGAAAACCATGAAATGCCGTAAAGCCATAACCCCCATAATAATCGCCCCTAGTTACGAATGTTTTAAAATAAGGCGCCCCGAGTTCGTCCTGAAATTTTGGATCTATAGTTAATCTACATATAGACGCTATTCTGCTCATCACAGATACTAATATCGGTGCATCATTCTTAGCAACACGTAGTAATTCAGAAACGGTCTTTTTACGGAGCTTTATATCCATTACATGAGATAGTGGGCCGCCTAAACACAAAACTGCATCAAATTTCTTATCTTCGAACATTGAAAGGTCTTCTATTCTGCCTTTTATAACGTCTAAAACGTTCTTCTCTACGCCTTCATGACGTATCCTCTTTTTTGCGAAGTCTAGATTTGCCTGTGTCGTGTCTAACAGAATAACTTTATATCCTTTTTTCGCAAGCTCGATTGTATACCTACCGGGTCCTCCTCCAGCGTCTAAGATTAAGCCTCCTTTTGGTAGATATCTCTGCAAGAGGTAAATCGTGGTCTTATACTCTATATCATCCTTTTCGTGCCTTTTCCACTCTTTTCTAACTGCTTTTGTGTAATTCTCTTCTATCATCTTGTGCAAATGCACGTGTTTTTCCATAGTTTCAGTGCAGGGAGAGGGATTCGAACCCTCGAAGGCCTGAGCCATCGGCTCTTGAGGCCGACACGTTTGACCGCTTCGCTATCCCTGCGTTATAAATACAAGTATTTTACTTAATTTATAAAGAAAATTTATTATCGACTTATTGGTTATCCGATGAGTCTTTGAAATTACGGGGCTTATTCGTGCTCAAATCCATGAAAAGTTCATTAATGGATTGACTCAGCTTATCAAGGTTTGCTTTAAGCCTATCTATACGTTTAGAAGTTTGATCAGATACGTTCTTTATCTTATCGTAACACTCTTCGATTTTTGGGGAATTGTGTCTCAGGTCTTCATACTGCATTTTAAATATGTAAGGTAAACCGATAAATACATCGTCTTGATCCATATAATTTTATTCTCAATCTTAGCTTATAAGTCTAAGTTTTAGACTAAATGATTATGGCGCAGTTACCTTTATAGCTTGAACCGGACAAACGTTTACACAAGCCATACAGAATATACAGTCGCTTTCTCTCGCCGGGTCTGATTTTTTTTCAGAAACCGAGTTGCCGGGAGTATCGTTCCAGTCAAAAAGTGTTACCGGACAAGCAGACAGACAAGAACCGTCGGCGTTGCAGATATCCCAATCTACCGCCACAACTGTTCCGTGTATACCTAATTTAGAAGGTGCCTCTACTGGTCCCCACACATCGTGATTACTATGCGAACCGGCTTTTTGCCTATTTTTATTAAAATCCGGGTCTATTCCCATTGAAGCTTATTGTTAGTTTTAATTTATATATCTTGCTCATTAAAAGCAAAAATAAATTATTAGATTGGATTTATTTATACTTCACTTTAAGGGCTATTATTAAACAGATAAGCACAAAAGATACTGCATTCGCAAGTATCACTGGTAGAGAACTTATATAAAATCCATAGATTAGCCACAAAAAATCTCCGCATGCGATTATCAAAAACATCAATAAAGAGACTTCCTTCGCCGATTTGTCCTTAATTATTTTTATTACCTGGGGTATAAAACAACCAGTAGTCAGAGTCCCTGCAACCAAACCTATAACTGTAATCCAATCCATATCAATAAATTATTTAAATTGCGGGGAGTGGGATTTGAACCCACGAGGGCGCTAAGCCACAGGATGTCTTATCTTGCATCAAATGCAAGGTTAACAAGGACTTAAGTCCTGCACGTTGGGCCAGACTTCGCTATCCCCGCTTAGTTTAAAGATTAAAAGCATTTTATTTATATCTATCAAATCTCAAAATAGGAGCTTGTTATCATCTCTCCGGTAATATTAAGCGCAGTTTTTAAGTTATTCAGATTGCTATTTCTTTCCTCCGGACTGGAAAGTCGAAATTCTAGAAAATTGCCCAAGTCGGATACTTTGCCATTTGTATTGACGTTTACTTCAAAGTCTAAAGAAAATACAGAACCGTTAAGACGATATAAAAATCTTGTCTTTTTTATTTGTTTTAATTCTCTATAAATTTGTGAAAGTCCTTCTTCTACATTTGGATACGTATCTATATCTAACTTTCTTCTTTCGAATAAGCCATCTTTTGGTCCTTTATATGTCCACATTAATCTATTAGGCTCTCTGCGTATTCTTACGATTTCGTCCCTACAAGTTATGTCCATTCCACGAGCGTTATAGTAAGTGTCAATTTGTTCCGTCTTGTAAAGAAGTTCAGCTCCCAATTTTCTAAGTCTTTCGTGATATTCTAATTGGGTTCCGGATATCCTAAATTTAACTTGGCGATCCAAAACATTCGCACGTTTGGATTCTATTTCTGGATTATAACCGCTATTTATTATAAAATCAGCATTAATCTTCGTTGGCTCTATATACTTTTCGTACATCGGTTCTCCGGTTTCTATGGTATAGCCTAATATTTTCGTCGCGGGCCATGTTGTTCTTTCCAAATCCCTTAGAAGCTTTCTTATAAGTCGATCGTGTTTGTTTGTATCTATAAATATTTTTAAATCACCATAAGTATCTAATCTAGAATTTAAAGCAAAAAGTCCTTCGACTATTATAACTCTATGTGGAGACACAACTTCATTCTTGTATGGGCCATCAGAAAAATCATAAATCTTTTTGTTTATAGTTTCACCGGCTAAAAGCTTCTCCAGATCCGCACTTGCTCTGTCAAGATCCAAAGCTTCCGGCTGATCGAAATTTATCTTCTGTCCGGATTTTGATAGTTCTTCTATATACTTAGGACCAAAATAGTAATCATCTAAAGATATAAGAGCGGCATCGTCTCCAAATTGTGCCTTTAAGTCCTTTGCAAATGAAGTTTTGCCTGACCCAGAGCCACCGGCAATTAAGACCGTAACCGGCTTATTAGAGGAGGTTATAGCTAAATCAATTGTATTTTTTGCAAGAGACAACCCGTCTTTTAACTTTATTTCTGGCGGCTTTCCATTAGCGGCTAAGCTAGAATTATAATATCTTTTATCGTATGTTACCTCGAAAGAAAACCAATTTGGTTGCTTAAAAGATTCTGCTTTGTCTATAGAGTCAAATTCTATCTCTGCGACATTCAAGCCGCTTAATTTATCTTTATAGATATTTAGTTCGATTGTATCCCCATTTTTAGTAGGAATTATATAACGGGTCTTTCTTAGCGAAGTTAACGATTTGATTTCAATAGAATGAAATGTTTCTTTTGATATTTCGGCTTCGATTTCTGTTCTTTTAATGCCAGGACCGGATTTTTCGGTTATATAATGCTTGTCTCCTACAGACCTTATTCTAACTTCAGACTTACCTTGAACGGGGATGTAATGTTGTTCTATCTCCTCTTTTTCATATAAATCCAAGTTTTCCGGAAGGCTTGATATAAAGAACTTTCTTTCTATTTCATCATGTTTAACTGAGGATTTTAGAACTTCGGATAACGTTTCTTTGTCTAGTATTTGCTCAAGGCCGCTTTTTTCTTCGGAAAGCGACGACACTGTCATAATAAGATATGTAGCTCAAGTTATATAAACAATTAACTGAAATAATAAACAAAAACCCTAAGCACTTCTTTCACGAAGAAGCCTTCTCTTTCTCTTACGCTCAAGCATTTTCTTCTTCCTAGTTTTCCACCTGTCTTTGTGGTATTTTTTCCAGTTTTTTGAACTTCTCTTCATAGGTTCTACTTCCTTTTGTTCAAATTTATATCTTTCGCACCTGTAACACCCGTCGAATTCTGGTATTTTCCAGCGTATGGTTGATTTACTTTGGAATTTGTCCTGCTAAAAACTAGGTGCAGCATCCTGGTGTCCCTTTCTATGACTACCGGTACCGGACCACCAGTAAGCAATATAGTCAGATACCCGCTGAAACCTGCATCTGCTATAGTGGGCGGTATTGACATTCCTAGCCTTACAAAAGTGCTTCTTATGTTACAGAAACCCACTAAGTCATCTGGTAAAGTTATTTTTTCCTTTATTTTAACAAGCACTCTCTCGTTCTTGCCCAAGACAAAAGACTTCTCTACTTTTTCTAACTTATATAATTTTGGTAATTCTTCCTTTTTAGATACATCGACTGGCGAATCTGTATCTACAAATCTGCTTATCTCATCGCCTATTCGTAAGTCAACTCCATTCTCTCTTATAGTGTCATCAGAAATCTGATCTATTACTAATTTTTTGGAATCTAAGTATAAACGAATATCAGCATCACTTAAGATCATAGTAATCCTTAACCTGTCATTAATAAAAGCCTTTTTGTAACAATTAAATAAGTTGAATTGGTAATTTAAGATATGGAATACAAAGGTCTTAATATAGATTGGCTCCACCATAACTGTTTTAGAATATGCGGTAAAAATGCGACTATTTACACCGACCCGTATAAAATAAATAAGAATTACAACGATGCTAGCTTAGTTCTAATAACGCACGACCATTATGACCACCTAGAAGCGGCCAGCATAAGCAAAGTTATATCTAAAAATTCTGTAATTGTCGCACCAAAGGACTGCGAAAACCCTCTGGCAGCATTTAAAAATAAAAAGATTCTAGTTTCTCCATACGAAGTAAAGATAATAGATGAAGTAACTATAAAGACAGTACCTTCTTATAATACAAATAAATTTAGGGACAAAAAAGAAGTCTTCCACCCAAAAAGCAAGGGCAACGTTGGTTACGTCTTTATTGTAGACGGAATAAGGCTCTACATTGGCGGCGATACAGATCTGATAGAAGAAATGGGCGATCTCAGAGTCGACGTAGCGTTTTTGCCTGTAAGCGGAACATACGTTATGACCGCAGAAGAAGCTGCAGAAGCAGCAAAACGAATACATGCCGACCTGACCATACCATCCCACTACGGCTCCGGCATAGGAACATCACAGGATGCTCAAAGATTTAAAAAACTTGTTGGTCAAGACCTTAATGTAAAAATCCTAGACTCGGTGGATTAAAGGTTTATATATTAACTTATTAATAAGATAGAAATATGTCAAAAAGCACTGCGCCGAGTTTAAAGAAACGCGGAGGCGGATTTAAATCTAAATATAGGGATAAGAGAAAAAGTGAATCAATAGAAGTACCTATACCGACACAAATTGGCGAGGAAAAGAAAAATTCTGTAAGGACTGTCGGAGGGCACAGAAAAATAAGGCTTCTTAAGATAAAAACTGGTAACTTATTCGATGCAAAAGCAAAGACGTTCACAAAGGTAGAACTTCTTAAAGTAGTAGAAAACGCCGCAAATAGATCCTATGCCAGAAGAAATATACTAACTAAAGGTTCAGTGGTAGAAACTTCAGGAGGAAAGGCTTTGGTTATAAATCGGCCTGGTCAAAGCGGGCAAGTTACTCTAAAGAAGATTTGAGTGACTAAGTTATTATAAGAAGCGGATGCTCTTAATATTTATTGATTATAATTTTAATTAATCTAAAATATGCAGGTAGAAACTAAAAAATACGATTCATTTATAAATAAACATAAGAAAGCAATAATAATATTTTGGCTTGCTGTGTTTATAATATCAATACCATTTGCAACCAAGCTTTTCTCTGTCGTTTCATACAACATAACCGGGAATTCTAATTCGACGAATGTTTCGGGCAATTCTACATCACAGCAGGTCTTATTAATAGTTCAGAATAATGACACCTATTCTAATTCTACAAAGACTTTTCTTACGCAACTTAGCGCGGATTTTCCAAATGGAAACTTTACATCAATATACAGTGTAGAAAATAACCTCTTAAACCAAACTTATTATGAATTAGAGGGAGATGCAATAAAATACGAGCAGCTTTATTTAATTACTAATCCAAACTCATCGATTACTTCCGGCGTTCTTGCAAATATCTCTTTAGAGATATACGATAATTTCCTTATGTCAGTGAACTCTTCTTCTGTTGAGCAGCTGATGACAGGTCCAACGCTAATTTCTTTTGTTAGCGGCATTGTTAGAAATTATTCAAATTCTACTCCGATTTCGATCTACGATAATTATAACTTTCCTAACTATCCCGTGATGCCGTCTAAGTCGGTAAGTGCTGAGCTAGTAGACTCAGGAGAAAACTTGACTTTAGTATCTATGAGCACATACAATTATTCGAACGCGTCTTCTTTTTTAAATAAATTTGCGAGTGATTCTGATGAGAAGGTCTACGTAACTGGCGCTCAAGCTCTAGGTAATTCTATACAAACAAGCACTCTTATCGGGAGTCTACTGGCAATATTGCTTGGACTAATAATTGCAATAGTAATAACCGGCATAATCTTCAGGTCGTATGTTGCAGCTTTCGTGCCATTGCTTATATTCATTGTAAATATAGTTATATCTTACTCGCTTTTTTACATTATATTTAAGTCCATTCTAAATACTACAATCTCTTTCTTCGATCCTGTTTTAACATCTATATTGATGCTCGGCCTATCTACTGATTATATAATTTATATATTATACCGCTATAGACAAGAGAGACTTAATAAAGAAAAACAAGAAAAGGCGGCTAGCATGGCATTTGGATGGGCCGGCGGTGCCGTTTTTGTAAGCGGCTTAACAGTTATAAGCGCATACATAGTCCTTTCCTTTTTTAATCTGCCATTCATAGGCGGCTCCGGAATACTTAATGCAGTTGGTATAAGCGTGGTATTACTTTCAGGAGTTACACTCCTGCCTGCGATTCTGCACCTAAGAGGGGACAAACTTATTAACACAAAAGCTAAAACTTTTAGAATCGGCACATTTTTTGACAAAATTGCATCATTTGATAAGAAATATGCAAAAGAAATAATAATCGCTTTTATATTAATTGCGGCGCTGTGTTTTTACGTTTTTGTCACAGTAACTCCGGATTTTAATATAATCAGTTTGCTACCAAGCTCTTCGGCAACCGCCTCTTTCTCTGTAACTACAAATAACTTTGGTTACGACGTTATAGACCCGGTTTACTTGAGTTTTTTAAACCATAGTCAAACTGGATCTATGACTACCTCTATAATAAATGGCATAAAAAACGTAGCGGGTGTATACTCTGTGGTATCTACCGGCAATAATATTAGCGGAAACTATGACATATACTTTAAAAATTTTGTATTCACCGGTCAGGGAGTTACTACGTATAATAATTTAAACTCTTATCTAGAAGGTTCTGGGGTTAAATACAATTTGAGTGGCACCGCCACCTTTGTTTCTAGTTCATACAATGCGATAGAAAACGACGTATACCCATTAATTATAATACTTGGGATAATCATCTTCATAATATTGTTTATTATATTATTTTCGATAATAACGCCTGCGAGGTTAGTTCTAATGCTCTTCTCAATACTTTTAATCGCTAATTCGCTGACAGTATTTATTTTCTATTTTTTATTGGCGCTTCCATTTATAGTTATAGCACAAGTTTTTCTAATAATAAACATAATGGGCGTTGGAGTTGACTATGATATATTTTTAGTTATGAGAATAAGGGAGCACGTTAAAAAAGGGGAGACAAACGAACAGGCTATAAGGGCCGGAATATCAAAAAGCGGCCCGATAATAATAAGCATAGGCGCGATATTGTCTTCCGTTTTCTTCGGTTTAGCTGCGAGCGGCATCCCTCTATTAGCGGAGATAGGGTTCATAGTAGGAGCTGGCATACTTATAGATACTTTTGTTTCTATACTTGTTATAATCCCTTCTTTTATGTTTTTATTATCTAAATATAACTGGTGGCCGAGTAAAATATAATTATGTTAGAAGCGTTTAAGAACCTGTTCAGAAGAAAATCATCCGAAAAATTAATCTATTCATCAAAAGAAGGCGATGATACGATTTCTGTAGTTGAGAACGACGAGGAGAGATCAGTTAAACTTAACAATATAACTTATTCTAGACTTAACAAAAAGTCTATTTATACAAATTCTTATTGGGACTATTTTATTCCTTTGCCGGCACTTTATAAGAAACCTAAAATTCTTATGATAGGTCTAGGAGGAGGAACTATAGCATTCCAACTCAAGAAAATATTTGGTGAGAAGGTTTCTATAGATATTATAGAATTAAGTAAAAAAATGGTTGAGGCATCAAAATACTTCCTTCCGAAGAAATTAACCGGTGTAAAAATTATTATAGAAGACGGAGCTAGCTATATTAAAACAAAAACCGACTATTACGACATAATAATCCTAGATGCATACGAGGGCGACCATATCCCCTCTGTTTTTCTTGCAAATGAATTTGCAGCAGATGTGAACAAAGCATTAAAGAACAATGGCGTGTTCGCTGTAAATTATGCTCTAAGCTTAAGTGCACTTGTATACTTAGAACATTATCTAAAAGACTTAAGAAAGTTATTCAATGTTTATACTATAAATAATCCTTTTACTTCAGGGAATATGTTAATCTTAGGCTCAAAAAGCTTCAATAGAGACGAAATTCTAAAGAAAATAAAAGAAGACTTCAAAGAAAATGACGAAAATAAAACGGTACTTATGGGCTACAGAGAGATGACATAAACATGGATTTTAATAAGCCTAAATTCTCAAGGATTTCTGACACGATTTGGGAGATAAATAAAACATTCAAAGAAGGCATGTTGGTGCCGGCTAGAATGTATGCAACAGAAAAACTTCTAAAAGAAATGGATTCACAGGTATTCGATCAGATAGCAAATGTCGCATCCCTCCCTGGGATACAAAACTACGCTTTTGGAATGCCAGATGCACATTCCGGATATGGCTTTCCAATAGGCGGCGTCGCAGCTTTTGACATAAATAGAGGAGGAATTATCTCGCCCGGCGGAATAGGTTTTGACATAAATTGCGGAATGAGATTAGTGCTAACAGATCTTACAGTAGATCAGGTTAGACCAAGAATAAAAGAACTTACCGATAGCCTCTTTAAATCTATCCCGGCAGGTGTTGGAAGCCAAAGCAAAATAAAGTTAACAAAGGAAGATTTCAAGGAGATAGCGACGCTTGGTTCTGCCTGGGCGATTAAAAAAGGATATGGCTGGAAGGAAGATCTAAAAGTAACCGAATTAAACGGCTCGGCGGATTGGGCCGACGCTTCAAAAATTTCTGATAAGGCAATCTCCAGGGGAATAAAACAAATGGGAACCCTTGGCTCTGGTAATCACTATTTAGAAATTCAGTATATAAAGCCCGGTTTTATAAACGACCGTAAACTTGCTAAGAAATGGGGGCTCTTTGACGGACAAATAGTAATAATGTTCCACTGTGGGTCGAGAGGTGCGGGCCACCAGATAGCAACTGATTACTTGAGCTCTTTTCTTGGGGTTATGGAAAGAAAATATAAGATTAAGGTTTATGATAAAGAACTAGCCTGTGCACCATTTGATTCAAAAGAAGGTCAGGATTATTATAAAGCTATGGCTTGCGGGGTGAATATAAGTTTCTTTAACAGACAGCTTATAATGAATAAAATACGAGATTCGTTCTCAGATATATTCAAAAAAGACCCAGAAAAACTGGGTATGTACCAGTTATTTGATGTAGCCCATAATCGTGCTTCTTTAGAAAAACACCAAGTAGATGGAGAAATGAAAGATTTACTTGTGCACAGAAAAGGAAGTACAGCATCATATCCATCCGGACGCAAGGAGATACCGAAGACTTTCATTAAAGACGGTTCGCCGGTTATAATTGGGGGAAGCATGGAAACCGGTTCTTATCTCCTAGTTGGATCAGAAAATGCAAAAGAAACTTTTGACTCAACGGCGCATGGCAGTGGCAGGACTATGAGTAGAACTAAGGCAAAAAAGATTTTTAATGGTCAAGAACTTTTCAAAAAGATGCTAAGCAATGGAATATATGTAAAAAGCGCATCTTGGTCCGGTTTAGCTGAAGAGAGCGGTGAGAGCTACAAAGATTTAGAAGAAGTTGTAAATTCGACAGAACTTTCTGGTCTCTCAAGACGTGTTTGTAAATTCGCTCCTATCGGGAACGTGAAAGGCTAATATATGGGATACAGATTCTTAGAAGATTTTTCTATAGCGGATGTAGTCTTTGAGGTAGATAGTAAAACTCTAAATGGATTGTTTGGATACGCATCCGATGCGCTTGTAAATACCCTAATAAAAAATGTGAAGGATATAAAACTAAAAAATAAAAAATCCTTCAAAGTAAATGGGGACTCATTGGATTTGCTTTTAGTCGAGTACTTGAATAGGCTAATCTTCTATAAAGACACAGAACAGTTAATCTTCAGGGAAGCGGTGATTAACGTAGAAAAAGATTCAGACTCGTGGAGAGCGGATTGCGATTTGCGAGGAGAAAAACTTGATCCCAAACGACATGAAATGTCTGTAGACGTTAAGGCTGCTACTATGCACATGTTAAAATTAGAAGAAAATAAATCCGGATGGAGCGCGAGAGTAGTTCTTGATATATAATGTGGAAAGATACGGTTTAAGCATACATTATGGAGAAATTGCGCTTAAAGGCAAACTTAGGCCTCGATTCGAAAAGCAATTGCGAGAGAACATAAGATACGAGACCGGCTCTTTACCAAGCACCACTGATAATCGCCTCCTAATGGACAAGACAGACGAAGAAACAAAAAATCTCTTAAAAATGACCCCGGGTGTTTCATGGTTTGGAGATGCGGTGATAATAGACAGAGACGAAAAGTTGCTTCTGGAAAACTTAAAAAATATTATTTCAACTTATGGTTCTTCCGTAAACTTGGACGTAAAAAGAATAGACAAAAAATTTGAAAATACATCTCTAGAATTAAAAGAAAAAATAGCAAAGACCTTAGGAATGCATTTCGATCCACATGAGTACAAATTAAGAGTAGAAATAATGCCAAAAAATTATATAATAAACTATTCTATACAGCGAGGAATCGGCGGGGTGCCAGTTGGAAGCGCTGGAAAGGTAATTTCATTGTTCTCTGGCGGAATAGACTCAGCTGTAGTTCCTTTCGAAATGATGAAACGAGGATGTAGCGTAGACCTTCTACACGTATATGCGTTGCCGACTAGAGATGCTGTAATCAACAGCAAAATCGTTGATTTGGCTAAAAAAATATCTAGTATAGCACCAACACGATTATTTCTAGTTCCTTTCCATTTCTTTGGTCTTAAGGTTATGGAAATCGATTCGCGTTATGAGCTAGTCTTATTCAAAAGGTTCTTGCTAAAACTAGCTGAAAGACTTGCAAAGGAGTATGGATACAAAGGAATAGCGACAGGAGATTCTCTTTCGCAGGTTGCATCACAGACTTTAGACAATATAAACGCGATAAGTTACGGCTTTGATATTCCTATATTCAGGCCTTTGCTTACTTACAATAAAGAAGAGATAATCAATAAGGCAAAGATGTATGGAACTTATGATACCTCCATAAAAGATTATAAAGACTGTTGCTCGATAGTATCAAAAAGACCTGCTACTGCTGCAAATCTGCTTAAGATAAAAACCCTAGAAGCACAAATCAATTTGGATAAAATTGTAAATGAATGTCTATCTAAGTTACAGACAGAAGATTTTACCAGAAAATTACGCTAAAAGAAGCTATTTTAACTAGTAAAAGTCTATTAAAATAACAATGGAACAGAATTACGATAGTCTTGGTGAAGAACTAAAGGTAACTTACGCCTCTATAGACGAAAGCACGAAAAGAGCAAACGAAGCGATAGAAGCGTCCCAAAAGAGTCTAGATTTCGCTTTTAGCAGAAACTCGGAATATTCTAGAAATACGATTAGTGAAAGAATTGGAACGGCTAATCTAGCAATAGCAACATCAGCAAGAAATTTAGACGCGCTCCTAAATGGAAAGCCTATTAAGGTAACGCCTTTAACAGCGAAAAATGATTATTCTGAAAGCGCAACTCCTAAAAAGTATTTTTATACCGGCCTTGGCAACAGTCTACGCTCTAGCTTTAGTAAGCTTGCAAGTTATATTCATAAAAAGGATGCATAAAATCTCTAAATATCACCGCTTGTGATAATTTTAAAGTTACTTTATTTTGTTTAGTCTCGAATAATTATATATAAATAATTGCGCGTATCCAGCATATTTTCCAAAATAGTTGACCATTGCTTGACGCTTAGATTTATAATTTTTAGCGCCGTTTAGAATATGATTATATTCTTTTGTCAATATCCTGAACATCCACACATCCATTGGGAAGGCGCTTAAATCGTGGAGACCATAAAGTAAAATGCAGTCTAAAACCTTTTCTCCAACTCCTTTTATGTCTAATAGGCGATCTCTAAGATCTTCGGTTCCTAAAGATTCTGATAACTCATGTTTATAAAAATATTCTGCTGCGGATAAGACAAACTTTGTTCTAAATCCTAGCTTTTGATTTTTTAGAGCCTCTAAACCCCCTTCTTTTATTTCGGTATAATTTGGAAAGCTGTAGAAAGTTTTGCCGTCTAAATCTGATTCTCGTCCGTAAGTTCTTGAAAGCGAGGATATTCTTCTGAGTATAAGAGGGATATTTGACTGAATTGATAAAATGAAGCTAAGAGTCGCTGGCCATAAACCATCGTTTATAACCCTCAATGTTCCTGAATATTCAATTGCCTTATCCAAGAAATCGTCCTTGTCTAATTCCGCTCTTATTGATATTATATCGTCGCTTAAGCCTAATCTTTTTTTTATTTCATCTTCGCTTCCGCCGTAGTATTCTATTTTATCCCCTACTTGTTTTAATATTATTGGCTTTCCTATAAACGAAACCCATTTATCTTCTCTCTTTTCCCAAGAAAATGTCTGACCGGCGCTAAGAGTCTTGTCAAGAGAAAAGTCATTAACTGTAAATTCCATATTTAGGTCAATCAAATTAATATAAAATGATAGCTATATAGCTTTAATGATTTTATAAGATATATGCTGGGTTGGCTGAGCGGTTAAAGCGTCGGTCTTGAGAACCGATTTCCGTAAGGATGCGTAGGTTCGAATCCTGCACCCAGCGTTTTAAATTATTCTATTTATAATGCTTTTTCTAAACTGCCACTATAGACGCTTTACTCACTTTTTCATTTCTAAAAATAACTCCATCTTTAAGTAGCTTGTTCCTTTTGACTATAAGGGTCTTAGAATTGGTTTTGCCGTTAATTGTATAGCCACAAAGACTGCCATCCGAGCTAACTACTTTATAGCAAGGATACTCAATTGGATGATCATTTTTGCTCAGTATCCTGCCTACCTGCCGCGGATTTAATCCCAATTTTTGGGCGATGTTTCCATACGTAGTTACTTTACCTTTAGGTATCCTTTGTAATAATCTATAAACCTTTTCGTCTACATCGTTTATTTCATTCATAAATTTTCGTCTATATCTTTTACTATTTCATTTTCTGTTTTTATTTCTTTAACGCCAAGCTTTTCGAACCAGTTATTTATATTCTTTATGTCTCTAAAAAGGAACTCTTTTGTAAAGCTGCTTAATTTTAATGCCTGAGAGAAATCTATCAAGTATGGCTCTCCATTAAAGTTAAGAATGTTATAAGGACTTAAGTCTCCGTGTACAAAACCACGTTTCCCCATTTTTATTATAAAATCCATAATTTTCTTATACCACATTTGCAATTCAAAGTTTGTATCTTTTATTGCTAGTCTTGCCGGAATTCCATTTTTGCCTATAAACTGCATCACTATAACGTTTTTGAAGAGGCGATAAGGTTCCGGCGCATTTACACTTGCATTAAACGCCCTAGATTGGAAGGTGAATTCATATCTTGTCCAATCATCTATCCTTTTAAGGAAGCCACCGCTTTTTGTACCCCTGAATTTAAGATATGCAGGTATTTTTTTGAACGACCCTATATTATGCCTATGTATTTTTACGGCAACTTCTCTTTTTTGATAATCCGTGCTTAAAAAAACGTATGATTCTTTTCCGGATCCTATAGGGCCGATTAATTGATTTATGTACCCGGCGCTTTCAAGTTTTCTTATATTATATATAGTATCTTGATCAAATACGTGGAGATAAGTTTTAAGATCCGGCATAGCGTTTCTTAAAAGCGTGCTTTATCGACTTTATAAGTCTCCTCTTATTTGCATTGTCTACCATAGCATATTGGATAACGCCGATTATATCTTTGACCGGTATTATTTTTATTTTATTATTTGGATCAGGAACTACGTCCCCCAAGTTTGATGCTGGGATTATTACTTCCCTCTCACCAGCATTATTCGCAGCCTCTATTTTAGAGTTAACTCCCCCGACTGGAAGAACCTCACCTAATATAGATATGGAACCTGTCATGGCTGTAGATTGCTTTATAGGAATCCCTGTAAGTGCGGATAGTATACTTATTGCGACACTTACGCTTGCACTATCCCCTTCTACGCCAGAATAAGCCTGAAGGAACTGTATATGTATGTCGTAATTTGTCAAGGATTCCTTTGAGTACAATTTTATTATAGCTGATACGTTCTTTACCGCTTCTTGGGCTATTTCACCAAGTTTACCTGTCGCTATTATAGCACCTGCGCCTTTCTGCATGCTTTTTGTCACCAAGGATTCTATTGGCAGAAGAAGACCTGGAGCTGAAGGATCTTCTCCTAATATCGCTAGACCATTAACGCGACCTACTCTAGAGCCACTTATCTGTATAACTTCATAATCCTTCATTTCCTTTATGTATCTCAAAGCTGTCTGCTGTTCCACAGAGCCTGCAAAGTTCTTCGCCTTCTCTATATCCGACACGGTTACTACAGCGTGCTTATTTTCTTTAGCCAGGTCTCCTGCGACCCTTACTATGCCGCCTAACTCCCTAAGTTTCAATGTCAATGCATTCTTCTTTCCTGATTTTCTTCTAGCTTCTTTTACTATTTCTGCCGCCGCTTCTCTTGAAAATTGTGGTATCTTCTTGTCCTTGCTGACTTCTTGCGCAATAAATCTAGCAATTTTATCACGATTTTCTAATGTATCTGGCATAGTGTCATTCATATAAATCTCATATCCATAACCTCGTATTCTAGAACGCAATGCCGGGCTCATGCTAGATATAGAAGCTGGGTTGCCTGCGCCAACAAGAATGAAATCGCATGGAACTGGTTCTGTTTTTACCATGGCTCCTGCACTTCTTTCACTTCTTCCAGTTATAGCGGCTTTCCTTTCTTGCATCGCCGTAAGTAGCTGTATCTGCATTTCTGGGGATAGATTGGCTATTTCGTCTATAAATAATACTCCGCCGTTGGCTTTGTGTATGTCTCCAAGAACAACACGTTCATGCGCCGGCGTTCCCAATCCGCCCGATTGAAATGGATCGTGTTGAACGTCTCCGAGAAGTGCTCCTTCGTGACCCCCAGTCGCGTCTATAAACGGTGCGTGGGTTAGCCCGGAATTGTCTAAAAGAAGCTTAGGCGTGGGCCCGGTAACTCTTTGTTTACCTAACCTGTACATTAAAAGAATTATA
>JASHWD010000103.1 GCA_030044235.1 Candidatus Parvarchaeota archaeon
GCCAACGGGACACCTTACTCTCTTAATTCCTCGGTGGCCGCTTCTGGTGGAAAAGTGATACCCTTAGATTTCAAATTCGTCGATGGCGATCCATTACTATATATATGGAATGAAAATGAGACAGAATCCGGTGCTTACGTATTCCTTACCATCCCTGATACGTTTGAAGTACACATGCAATACACTTCTTCAGTTTCGACGGATTTCATAGTAATGACGAGCGCAGAATATGTCCAATGGGTAAATTCGGGAGAAAGTTCTAATTCAAATGTTCTTTCAGTGACGGGGAAATCGATATCGGTATGGTTTAACGAAAGCGCGGGCTGCGCAGGCTATGTGGCAATCATAGAAGCGCAATCTGGTACGGGTTTTACAATATTTCCCAATGAAACTGCACTTTATGCTCCCGCAAAAGAAGCTACCGGCGTCTGTGCTTAAAACGCAACGCGAAAGTCAGTTTTAAATTCTTGCAGATGCATTAACTCCTATGGAAATGAATGTTTTTGAAGCCGTAAACGAAATCAAGAAGTTCTATGACGGCACAGGTTATTTATCAAATATAAAGGGCTTGATGTCCGCAAAAAAACTTGATGTAAGTTTGGAGTATTTAGACGGCGCCGTGAAGATTAAGGCCTTGCACCCGCTAAGGATTTACGCGGACGAGATATACAAGATACTATTAAGGCTTTACATGGTGAATTCTACTGAACTTACCGTAGAATTCATGACAAATGGCAAACATAAAAGCGTTTCTAAAAGGTTTGGAGTAGATGAAGACATAAAAGAAACGATAGCAGACCTTTTAGAATTACCGCATGAACAACTACTTGATGTAATAATAGATACAGAATATTTCAAGCTTGTGGAAGTAAAGGATCTTAGCGATACAGTTTCTATAATAATGAAAAAAGGCGATCAAAAAGCACTGTTTAGAAGTTTGTTAAATTATCTTTTTCCATTTATTAACGTTACAGTCGAAAAATACGCCAAGGAAGAGATAATGTTTAATCAGCAGAATGACGAAGTAGTTGTCGACGTTGCCCTAACGGTAGACGGCGCTTCTATAGGAGTAAAATCAAAGAAAGTAAAGCTCCTTAAGGTATGACAGGCATAATGACAGGATTCCCGTCTTTTGACGCAGCTACAGGCGGATTAGACGTAAGAAAGACATATCTTGTTACTGGTAACAAAGAAAGTGGTAAAGAAGATTTTAGTTATAGACTCGCGGCGTCTTCGCTTAACGGAAAACTTTCTGTAGTTTATGTAACTAACAACAAGTCAAACACAGATCTCCTATCGGAATTTACCGCGCGTAGTTTGAATATAGCACAATATTTAGGAGTTAGCATGACAATCTTAGATAATTATGTAAGAAGTATAGCGCCGCAGGCCGGCGATAATAACTATACAAAGGTGCTTAACGGTCCCGTAGATCTTACTGGTCTTACAGTCGCAGTGTCTTCCAAAAATAGCGATTTACTAAAAGACGGTAGAACTGTTGTAAACATATTCGATTCTATATCCTCTCTTCTTTTGTACAATAACCCAGTAACAATGTTTAGATTTCTTCAATACATATGTGGACGCGCCAAAATGTCCGGAGTCACAACAGTTTTTCTTCTAGATGAACAGATGCACACGCCCGAGGTAAACGAAACAGTCAGGTCTTTAGTCGATGGGATAATATCACTAAAGTTAGATAACGGAAAACGCTATTTCACCGTTTCAGGAGTTGCGAAAGAGGTGCTTACCTGGACACCGCTAGGTTAATTTAAAATGGGATACGAAAAGTTAAATTATTTGGAGACAATGTTTAGTTATGAATGATCCGGTATTTGGCATAGGCAAACTCGATGATGATTTAGAAGGCATTCCTTTTAAGAAAGTAGTTCTTCTTTCAGCTTCGCCGGCTGTCGGAAACGAAGTATTCGGCTACCAAATAATATACAATAACGCAATACACAAAAACAAAGTTTTACTTTTCCTTAATAGAACCTCTCCACAGGTTTACCTTACAGAGATGAAAGACTACGATTTTAAAATCGATTCAAACCTCGTTATAATAGACTCTTACAGCAATCTTACGGGAATAAAGTCCGCTGAGACAGCTACGACTAGAGTAATAAATAATCCTTCAGATAAAGAAGAAATAAGGAAAAGGCTTTCCGAAGAGCTTGAAAAAGGTTATGACTTGGTAGTTTTTGATTCGCTCTCACTCCTTATAGACTCATTCGATTTTGATTTTGCGGTTTCGATGGTCGACTTAGTTAAACAGAAATTACAAACTAAGGATAGTTCAGCAGTTATGCTTTTCACTGACTGGGAATACGGAGAAAACGACATAAACAAGCTCGGGACAAGGTCTAATGCGCAGATCGAAATAAAAGGTATAGAGAAAAGAGTAATCTTTGGCCAATATTTTGCTGTAATAAAATGTGATTGGGTAAAAGGAAAACAATTTTCTTCTGTCCTTTTTAAAGCGGTAAAGCCAGGCGGGATAAAGATATACTTCCCAAAGATATTGATAACTGGACCGACAGACGCAGGAAAAACTTCTTTTATACATAGTGCTTCGAAGGACGCTGTTAGCGTTGACAGATTAGGCGGCACGATAGCATTAGACCACGGCAATCTAGATTTTGAAGGCTACAAAGCAGACCTCTTCGGTACACCCGGTCAAGAAAGATTTGATCCACTACTTAAACTTTTAGGCGGAGAAGCCATCGGCGTGATTTTAATCGTAGACTCTACTAAACCGGACCAATTTCCGCGTGCTATAGAAATGTTGAGAAAAACTGAAACTTATGGGCTTCCTATAGTTGTCGTCGCAAACAAGGCAAACCTGCCAGGCGCGCTGGCTTTGGATGATATAAGAGAAAGACTACACTTGGGCAAGGATGCGCCGTTGTTTCAGACATTTGCAGAAGATTTATCACACATAGATCCAAATGAACCAACTAAACTTAAGAAGGAGGGTGTCAACGGAGCGCTTAGGGCTTTGTTTAAAGAACTTACATAATCTTTAAATTAAAGGCACGCAACTGATATTTATGGCTACTAAATCAGAATCATTAAGAATAGTATTAGAAAGCTTAGGTAACGTCGGCGGCATAAAAGCTTCCGCAGTGATATCCGCGGACGGACTCCCGATGGTTTCTTTAATGCCACAAGACGTAGATCCAAATAACTTTGCAGCTATGCTTGCTTCTATGGTCGGCGCAGCTGAGACGGCACTAAAGTCGTTAGGGTCAAAAAATATATTGGATAGAGTAATCGCAGAATCCAGGGACATCAGAGTAGTCGCAGTAAAGGCTGGAGAAGACGCAATTCTTACAGTAATGATAGACCCAAATACAAATTACGGCCTTATACTTTTAGAAGCAAAGAAAGCTTCTGACCAGATAGCCAAGATAATGAAAGAGTGATAAGACTAAAACTAATTTTTCTTTGGGCTTTTTAGAATACTATATGACTGTTAAAAATTACATAGCTATAGCTAATTGTTTCGCTACTAAAAGAAATACGGTGCTTATTTAACGCTTTAAGGACTGTAAAAGATCGTGCATCTTATCGATGTTGTCTGCCTTCATGTCTTCGATAAGCGCAAGCTTTTCTTTTTTCCTCAATTTTACCTTAACGCCGCCTTTCATTACTTTTATTGATTCCTTATTAATGTCGACTGGCGCCGCGCCTTCCTTTCTTTCTTTTTGCTCTTTCTTCACGTATTTGGCGTGATAATCACCAAAGCTCAATTCTTTGTTGACTTTCAAAAACCTATAACTGCTTTCCATATAAGGCTAATTGTAATGTTGACTTTTAAAGGTTTTGGCATTTAAAGACATAAATAGCTTTAAATCCGCCCAGCGGATAATATAAAAATTGCCTGGGTGACACAACCTGGCACTGTGTACGATTGGAACTCGTATTGGGGAAACCCTTTGCCGGTTCAAATCCGGCCCCAGGCGCTTATTATAAATTATAAGCTACGGGTACGAGTGTTTTCCGAAAGTTCATTTATGAAAGTCTCGGTGTTAATATTATATTTTGTTTTTCCGTCCTTGCTTCTAACCGCTATTGTATTTGCGGCTTCTTCTTTGTCGCCCAGGACCACTAAGTATGGAATTTTCTTTAATTGGCCTTCGCGTATTTTATAATCCAATGTAGAGTTACTTTCGTCGAGTTCAGCCCTTAGTCCGTTCTCTATGAATTTAGAGAGGACTTTTTTACCGTAACTATTGTTTCTCTCCGTTATTGTAACTATCCTGGCTTGCACCGGCGAAAGCCATACCGGGAGGTCACCGCCGCTGTTGGAAAGAATAATCCCCATAAATCTACCTATAGAGCCCATTATTGATCTATGCAAAACCACA
>JASHWD010000008.1 GCA_030044235.1 Candidatus Parvarchaeota archaeon
GCAAAAGTAAAAATGCAGGAATGGTTAGACAAAAAAGTTGGTAAAATGTCAAAAGGGATGAAACAACGGATAAATATAGCTGCTGCACTTTTAGGAGATCCAGACATTGTCCTTTTAGATGAACCAACCACCGGCTTAGACCCTAGAGGGATGAGCGAAGTTAGGGACATAATAAAGGACCTAAAGAAGGAGAATAGATTGATATTCATGAGTTCTCATATCTTAAGTGAAGTTTCTGAGATATGTGATGAAGTCGCAATGATAGATCATGGAAAGCTTTTGGCATACGGACCAATAGAAGACGTAGTATCTAAATTTTCGGATAAGAGTGCTGGCATAGTGGAAGTCTCAGTTGTTAAGCCTCTACAAGATAGCGTCCTTAAAAGAGTAAGGAAAATAGAAGGTGTTAAGAGCTTAGAAAAATTAGATACTAGAAGATTCAATTTAAGATTATCCGGCGGTGTAAAAACTCAACAAATAATATTAGCTAAATTAGTAAAACTTAATATAGGTGTAATAAGCTTTAAACCTTCTTCATCCGCATTGGAAGAAACTTACCTTAGCGTTTTTAAGGAAACGGTGTAAAAATGGAAAAATTAAATCTGGGTAAAAGAAATGTTGTACCAAATAGTTTTAATCAAATGCTTATAGTAACTAAATATTCTTTTCTGGACTATTTGAGATCTAGAAGATTCTTTGTGCTTTTAATGATTGCTGTAATAATAGGTTTGGTACTTACCGGCGTAGTTGGATATTTCAAGCCAACAGCATTCCTATCTTCGGCGCTATCGTTTTATTCTAGTTGGTGGGGTATGTCGGCAACTTTTATAGTCATACTTTCGGCGGTTTTCTTCGGTGGAGATGCGATTTCTGGTGAATTCCAAAATAAGACAGGCTATTTTCTTGTAGGAAATCCAATAAGAAGATCCGCGATATATACAGGAAAGTATATAGCAGCATTCATAGGCGCTCTTATAATTCTTGCAGTATTCACAGCAATAACTATCTGTAATGGACTTTATTACTTTGGTTCTGGTGGAGCTCCTTATCAATTCGCCGAATCTTTTCTTCTTTCTATCTTGTATATAGCATCTGCCTTGGGATTGACTTTCTTTTTTAGTTCGCTGTTCAAAAGCAGTACCATGTCAATACTAACTACGGTAATACTTTTGCTTTTCGCTTTTTCTTTAGTGCAGACACTAGTAGCAACGCTTGCGAATATCCAGCCTTGGTTTATTCTTACTTATGGTGCACAAGTTATATCAAACGTGCTTTCAGCAACTTATCCTCCCGCAGTTACTACTTCATCAGCTGGACCCGGTTCTCACTTTACATTAACTACATATAATGTTGGATTATACGAAGGAATTGCTATAATGCTCGTTTACTTCGCAGTTACTTCTATTGCTGGACTCTTAGTTTTCGAAAGAAAAGAATTCAATTAAAACAATGCTTACTTTGCTGTCCTATTAAACTATGAAAAACTATGTGGAAAAACAAGATAGAAATAAAAATGAAAATATAATCTTAGCTATAATTGTCCTTGGGACTATGATGGCTGCTATAGACAGCACGATAGTTCTTCTAGCATTTCCGACCATAGTAAATGGCCTGCATTCAAATTTTCTTAACGTAATCTGGGTAATATTAATTTATCTTTTGATAGTTACGGTTTTTACTACGCAATTAGGGAGGATTGGGGATATATTCGGTCGCGCAAGAATCTTCAATTTTGGATTCCTTATCTTCGCGATAAGCTCTTTTTTGTGTGGCCTTGCGAATACAGATGTATTTTTGATAATTTCTCGGGGGATACAAGCAATTGGTGGCGCTATGATGGCTGCGAATAGTGGTGCAATAATAGCAGACACTTTTGAACCGCAAAGGAGAGGCCGTGCCTTTGGATTTACTTCGTTAGGCTGGACAGTAGGAGCTACTTTAGGTATAGTGCTCGGCGGGATTATAACGACTTTCCTCGGCTGGAGATATATATTTTTTATAAACGTCCCTATAGGGATATTTGCTTTCATACTTGGATGGAAATATCTTGTTGACAACAAAAAGTTCCAAAGCAAATTAGATTTACCTGGAATGGTCCTTTTCGGCGCGGCAATATCACTTATCTCCTATGGCGTAATAAACTCCATAGCAAGTATTTTATCTACAACGGATATATTGGTGATTTTAGTCGGAATTATTGCATTAATAGCATTCGTATTTTTAGAGTTGCGTACAGAAAGCCCGATGCTAGATTTACGTCAATTTAAAAATAAAATTCTTAGATCCAGTCTTTTAGCTGCTTTCTTTCAAAGCCTGGGTTATTTAGCGATAGTATTTCTTATTATAATGTACATGCAAGGTATACGTGGCTTGTCTCCATTAGATGCATCTCTGATCCTTATACCGGGTTACATTGTAGCCAGTTCGCTTGCACCATTAATGGGAAAACTTTCTGATAAAGTTGGCTCAAGAGAAATAGCTACTATAGGAATAGTGTTCATGTGCGCCGCGATACTAATTTACCTAACTCTAAATTCGACAGTCCCTTCCTTTATTTGGATAATAATAGCTGCTTCTGTTGCATCTGGAGTTGGCTCAGCGATGTTTTTTCCCGCAAATAATCGCGCGGTTATGGCAAATGCTCAGACCGGAGCTTATGGAGCTACAAACGGTCTTTTAAGGACTATGAGTTCTTTAGGCATAATGTTTAGTTTTGTACTTGTGATCTCTATAGCAGCTTATGCAATACCGCGTTCTACGGCTTTTGAAATATTCATAGGTAGCAGTGCACTAATAGGTAATGTTTCAAATGCATTCATGTCAGGTATATATGCTGCGCTTTACGTTTCATTAGCAATACTTGTTGTGGCGGGGATATTGTCGGCGATTCGTGGAAAAGACAATGTTCAGCAAAATTGGCCAAAGACTAATAATTACACTCAAAAATAATCACTTTTGATTTAGCTTACTAGAATTTCTAATGTAAACATTTCTTAGTTTCAAGATGTGTTTACAAGGATTACCAAAAAACTCATAGGCTTCACAATCGCAATTACCGTAAATAAGATTTTTAGAAGCCGGTTCATATTCTGCATTAACTCTGTGAAAAAGTCCAGATCTAGATTCACTTTCTACATATCCAGAGATGTCAAGTTTTCTGCCGCTAGAAACAAAACCATAAATCTTAACGTCCTTTTCTTTCGATTCTATTATAGGATTTCCTACAAGGTCTTCTAGTCTTAAAAAGCGCGGACTTTCCATTAACTTATAAAATTCTTATAGTTTTTATATCTTCAAAAAGCGAAATTACCTATTAACTATTTTAATTCAAAAATCTAGCTTTTTCTAGCAAGATTACGAAAGATATATAACTAAAAACTTACAATAATTAATATGGTGTTTGTAGACGAATTAGCTTATTACCTTTTCTTAGTCTCATTTGCGGTGTTTATTCTTGCGTATTTTCTTATTAAAGTTTATTTATCTTATCGTAAAGGAAAAATGGACGTCCGACCCGATTTAGAAGCCTTGTCTATTCCTTTGCTTTTCGTTGGCGGTTTTATGCTTGTAAGCGCCTTTGCTTTTCAATTATTGTGGCCTTTACCTGGCTCATTTAACATCTTATACTTTGACCCAATGGCGGCGTTCGGTTTAGTTCTAGTCGCATTTTCTCTATGTCTAAGATATAAAACAAAAACACAATATGTTGGTTTCCTCGCATTGCTCGCAGGCTTAATGGTTATTTGGTATGGCTGGTCTGCTTGTTATAACATAGGTTTACCAAGTACTAGCAATGGTCTTAATATAGAAGTTTTAATGCTTTTTCTATTCTACGGAGGGGCGGCGGTATTAATGTATCCAGCTACAGTTATATTGGATAACTGGCCAAAAGCGAAAGGAGCGATGCCGGTAAGCTGGCTTATTCTTCTCGCGCTTCTATGTGCATTCTTAGTAGCTTCAGGACTTTTATCTTTCTATGTAGGTGGAATGGCGGTTCCAGCACATCTTCTTAATGCGCCTTGAAGTACTTTTAAATTAGATAATTGATATTAAATTATATGAAAAGACTAGAAGAAAGTCTTCAAGAAAAATATGCTCCAAACAGCATTTGTTTTGGATGCGGTCCAAAGAATAAAAACGGCTTTAGAATTAGAAGCATAGTAAAAGGCGATAACGTAGTTGCAGAGTTTAAGCCTAAAAAATATTATCATGCGTTCAAAGGATATTTAAGTGGGGGCGCGATCTCCGTCGTTCTAGACTGTCACAGTAATTGGTCTGCTGCGTACTACATAATGAAAAAACGTGGCGATAATAAGATACCTCCCACAGTAACCGCTGAATATACAGTTACATTCCTTAAGCCCACACCGATGGGTGTAAAACTGCAGCTTAAAGCAAGATGTATAAATGTTTACGATAACAAAGCAGAGATAGAAACAGAACTCAGCGCAAATAACGAAGTAACAGCCAAAGCAAGAGGAATTTTCGTTGCAATAAAAGAAGGACACCCTGCATATAGCAGGTGGAATTAATATGTCTGAAAAGAAAACAAATAAACTTAGTTTACTATTAAAAGAAGGATTTCTTTTAGTTCCCGGAGTTTTTAATCCGTTTACGGCTTTGTTAGCTAAAAAAGCCGGATTCAAAGCAATTTATCTATCCGGCGGCGCGCTGACTTCTTCTTTGGGTATACCAGACATAGGAATACTAACACTCGATGAGGTGGTTGATTCGGTTAAAAAGATAAAAGCGGTAGTTGATCTTCCTTTAATAGTCGATATTGACACCGGCTTTGGAGAGCCAATAAATGTTTACAGAGCTGTTAAGGCGATTGAAGCCGCCGGAGCGGATGCCGTGCACATAGAAGATCAGCGCCTTCCTAAGAGATGTGGCCATCTAGACGGGAAAGAAGTGATAGAAAAGGAAGAAATGCTTAAAAAGATAAAAGCTGCGATAAAAGCGCGTAAAGATATGTTAATAATTGCAAGAACCGACGCGCGCGCTGTAAACGGACTTGAAGATGCGATTAAAAGAGCAAATTTATATGTTAAAGCCGGCGCAGACATGATTTTTCCTGAAGCGCTTGTATCAGAGAAGGAATTTGCAGAATTCTCAAGAAAAGTTTCTGGGCCGTTAATGGCAAATATGACTGAATTTGGCAAGACACCTTATATAAACGCCGCGACATTCCAAAAAATAGGTTATAATTGCGTCATCTTTCCAGTTACTGCTTTTAGGGCGGGCGCAAAGGCTATGGAAAAGACATTTAATATAATTGCTAAAGAAGGGACTCAGGTAAATATTATAAAAGACCTGATGACTCGCGATGAACAATATGACGTAATAAACTATTCGTTTTATCAAGACTTAGACAAAGAGTTAGACAACGATAAGAAATGATTCTCTTCGTACATAAAATAAAAAGTTTATATTTTAAATTAGATTTATCTTATTATGTTTAATTCTAAATCAAAGCCTTTCGATTTTGTTTCTACAAGAAAGCCGCACGAAAAACCAAGAAATAGCGGTATAACTGAAATACGTGGGCCGTATTATTCTGCGGTAACTGCGGATTACTTAAAATCTCTGCTTGATGACTGGGGAGAATATGTAGACGGAATGAAGTTTGCTGGCGGTTCTTTTAGTTTGTTAACGGAAACGAAATTAAAAGAATACATAAAGATATGTCATGAACATGACGTTTTCGTTGATACCGGCGGATGGATAGAGAGAGTTCTTGTAGACGGAAAAATAGCAGTCGATAACTATCTGAATAAATGTAAAGAACTAGGGATAGATGTTGTAGAAGTCTCGAGTGGGATGGCTCCAGAAGTAATGAACATGCGAATTGAAGAAAAAATAGCTCTAGTTAAAAAAATAAACCAAATGGGACTGAACCCAAAACCGGAAGTTTCTATTATGATTGGCGCTGGCGGCGGTACACATAGAATAGGCTATGATATGGATATGGAATATAGAGATATTGACGCCTTTATACAAGAGACAAGAGCGTACCTAGAAGCGGGCGCAAAGATTATAATGATCGAATCTGAAGGAATAACCGAGGACTTGCCGGCTGAAAAATGGAGATTAGATGTGATAAAAAGACTCCTTGATGAATTTGGATACGAAAAACTTATGTTCGAAGCTTCCGACCCGCCGGTTTTTAAGTGGTATCTAAAGAATGTTAGTAGTAATGTTAATCTTTTTGTAGACCATTCGCAAATTGTTGAGTTTACAGCATGGAGATACGGTCTTTGGGGAGATAGAGATATATGGAAAGGTAAAAATATCTCCTATAAATAAAATCACTTTACACGCAATAGGTTTATTAGGCCGCTTAAAGTCTTAGATTTCTCTAATGAATAAACCGCGTCTACTATGTTTTTCCTTTTATTAGCTTGAATAAATGGTTCCGTAAGGGAATTGAATTTTTCTCTTATTTCTTCATGGGTCATAGGATTATACGGATGCCCTCTTGGATCTTCTACTTTTTCAGAAAGTACATCACCGGATACTAGCTTTACCGTAACTTTATTTGCAACTCTTTTTGGATACATTGCTGTTAAAGATTTGTCTTCAGACACTTTTATTTTTTTCATAAATTCAATTATTTTTCTATCTTTTAGCTTTTTTATCTCATAGGTTTTATTATCTATTTTGCCATCTAGTAAAGCCCTTCCAACTATGTAAGGTAAACTATGGTCGGCGGTTTCTTTAGTTGTTGGGTGCCACTTTGCCGGATCGTTGCCAAGTATCGTAAAGCCAGCTTCTTGAGTCTCTATGTCGACGCTTAGAATTTTATTTAAATCATCTATTTTTTTCCTTAAATTTAACGCGGCCCATATAGCACTTTGAGAATGGTACTCTGCGGGGAAATATTTTATACTAGTATCATTTATCTTAAACGTGCCTTTTCTACCACCAAAAGATTCTAAGTTTATATCAAATTTTCCTGAAACTTGTTTCCAGAACCCCATATCTCCTTCGAAGATTGGCGAGGGCCCGGTCATGCCATTCTTAGCTAACATTACGGAAAAAAGCGCATTTCTAGCGGCCTCTGCAAATGAACAACCTTTCCACATAGACAATTCTCCAGATCTGACCTGTCGCATCGTTATATGAGAATTTAAAGAAAGGTTTACCGCTTGAGTAAGTTGATCTACACTTAAGTTTAGGAGTTTTCCAGTAGAAAGCGCAACGGAAACAAGGCCATAACAGACGTGGTCCCAACCACGATGTCGTATATCGGCAGCATCTGCCAGACGGCATTGAATTTCGTAAGCTAAGGCTATTGAGGTAATTAGCTCTTTTCCACTTGCACCAGTGCTTTCTGCAGCCGCTATGCACGCGGGAATATTATCACTAGGATGAGCTGGTTCCTTTGATAGATATGTATCATTATAATCAAAATATCTTACCATTATTCCATTTACAAAAGCGGCAAGAGGCGGTGTAGTTGTTTGCCTAGTGCCCCACAACGTCGCAGATTTTTTAGTTTCTATCTTTTCGGCTATCTTCCGTGTTATAATTGCAGGGTCAACTTTAAATCCGCCGATAGCGCAACCGATCGCATCGATTATTCGGTCCTTTGTGTTGTTTAAAGTCACTTCGTCTAAATCTTCAAATCTTAAAGAATATGCATATCTGCTCAGCTCTTCTGCTAGTGTCATAAGATATAATTAATTATTGTCATGTTATACTTAAATATCCCCCTTCAATAAAGTAATAAAAAACCATCAAATTTTGGTTTTTATTACCAGAGGTTGTGGTATAATTATGGAAAATGAAACTCATGAAAGTATAGGAGAGAATCTAAAGCCTAGGAACTACAAATTATTTTTTGAACCCGATTTCAACTCGTTTAAATCCCGTGGAAAAGAGGAAATAAGCGTTTCAATAAAAGAAGCTACTAACTCTGTGCGTTTAAATTCAAAAGAACTTCAGATAATAAAAGCTAGCGCGCTTACTGGCGGTAGAGAGATATCTGGCGTCGTAAAAGAAAACTCGCAAAAACAGATAATAGAAATAGTCTTTCAGGAAAAATTAAACGGCGAGGTAAAATTAAAGATAGAATTTATAGCTGACAATAATGACCGGATGTATGGATTTTCTAGAAGCAATTACAAGGTAGGCGATAGAGACGAATATCTGCTTAGTTCGCAGTTCGAAGCTACCGATGCAAGAGCTGCATTCCCTTGCATAGACGAGCCAGAATTCAAAGCTACATTTGATCTTTCTCTAAAAATAGACAAAGAACTTGAGGCAATCTCTAATATGCCTAAAAAGAGCGAAAAAAGTGAGGGCAATAAAAAAATAGTTACTTTTGAAACAACTCCGATAATGTCTACATATCTTTTATACATAGGGGTTGGAAAATACGACGTGCTTAGCGGAAAGTTGGGAAATCTAGGGATAAACATCTTTACAGTACGAGGCAAGAAAAAATATGCGAAAACTGCATTGGAATATACTAAGAAATTCGTGAAATACTTCGAAGAATATTTTGGTATAAAATATCCACTCCCAAAACTTGATCTTATCGCCGTACCGGATTTTGCAAATGGGGCGATGGAAAACTGGGGCGCGATGACCTTTAGGGAAGTCTATCTACTCAGAGATGAAAAAAGTCCTACATTTATGATAAGGCACATAGCAGAAATAATAGCCCACGAGCTTGCTCATCAATGGTTTGGAGACCTTGTAACTATGAAGTGGTGGAATGATATTTGGCTTAACGAAAGCTTCGCGACATTAATGAGTTACAAGGCGATGGACGCCGTGTTTCCGAAGTGGAAAGTCTGGCTAGAATATCTCCTATTTGCATTCAATAGTGCCTTTTTAATAGATGGTCTCAAAGCTACGCATCCAATAAGTGTTCACGTACAGAACGCAGACGAGATAGAAGAAATCTTTGATACTATAAGTTACAGAAAAGGCGGAAGCGTTCTTCATATGCTTGATGACTATGTTGGAAATGAGACTTTTAGGAAAGGACTAAATATCTATCTTAAAAACAATTCTTATAAAAATGCAACAAAATTTGACTTATGGGAAGCAATAGAAAAGGCTGCTGTTTTAGATGGTAAAAATCTCCAAGTACCAGAAATAATGAGCGCATTTGTTGAGAAGATGGGTTACCCGGTATTACGCGTTTCAACTAGCAGTAATTTATTCACGTTAAAACAAAGCAGATTTCTTTTTTCTGGAGATTTAGATGACAAATGGCCCCTGCCGGTACATTACAGAACACAAAAAAATGACAAAAAAATATTAATGAAAGGAAATGAAACCTTAATAAAAGATGATTCTGAATGGATAAAACTTAATTACGGACAAAATGGATTGTACAAAGTAATCTATGAAGACTTGGTTTTGGAAAAACTAGGAAATTTGATTAAAAAAGGGATGTTGCCTGTAGAAGATGCGTGGGGTATAGAAAACGATCTTTTTTCAATTTTAAGAGGTGGCAACTTAGATACTTTGAAGTATCTTGATTTTATTAATAAATTTTGTTTGAGTGCCGAATATCCAGTAAGCGAGAGTTTAGTAGCGCATTTGTCATGGCTCTACAGCATAAATTACAATAAGCCTTTAGGTGAAAAAGTAAGAGAAACAAGTATAAAGTTTGGTATAAATCTCTTAACAAAATTAGGATGGGATGCAAAGAAAGCGGAAAGTGATACTATAAGGATAACAAGGACAGGAATTATTGGTCTTTTAGGAATAGTAAGAGAACCAAGCGTAACAAAAAAACTATTATCCCTATTTGACTTAATAAAGAAAGGCAAAGGAAAGAAAATAGACCCGGACATGCTAAACAACATATATTCGGCGGCGGCACTAAATGCAGATAAAACTATATTTAATGAGCTAATCGAACTATACAAAAAAGCTAGTTCTCTTAATGAAAAAGTGTTTATATTAACCGCATTGGGTAAGGTCAACGACCAGGAATTATTATTTAAAGCACTGGAATTTCAAAAATCTGAACATGTTAGACCTCACGATTCATGCATAGTGTCTGTTTCAGCAACATATAATCCGATAAGCGGCGAAATCTTGTTTAAATGGCTTAAAGAGAACTGGAAGACCATACTTAAGAAATTTGATGCCGGTACAAAAATAGCAAATAAGCACCTTTGCAGTTTAATGGGCGTAAAAGACCCCACACTAGCAAAAGAAATTTTTAATTTTTTCTCGAAAGAAGGAAATTTTAGAGATGATTTAAGATATCCTTTAGACCAGACTCTAGAAATAATAGAGCTTAATCTAACGTATATAAAAAATAACCTAAGTTCATAACTTATTTTTAAATATTTATACGGTTCTCTCTTTAAGTATCTAAAGATGGAAAGAAACAAAAGAGTAAAAAGGGAAGAGAAAAGAGAACTAGACTTAGATAGTTTCTTGGCAAATGGCATAGAAAAGATGAGGGCTTCTGATGTAAGAGACGCATTAAAACTCGTTGAAGGCAAAAAGATTATAAGTTTTGCTGGTGGTTTACCGGACCCGGAAACTTTTCCTCACAAAGAAGTTAAAGATATAATAAGAACATTAGAACATTCAGACCTTTCTTCCTCATTTCAATACGGTGCTACTTTGGGAGTAATAGAATTAAGAAAAGAACTGTCAAAATTGGTTTCTAAGCGTGGCATAGTAAACGTAGATGAAACTAATGTCTTGGTCTCTGCAGGAAGTCAAGAAGCAATTTATATTTTATGCTTTCTTCTCTTGAATCCCGGGGACGACATTATAGTCGAGACTCCCACCTACGTCGCTGCACTAAATGCGATGAGATTGCGAGAACCTATCTTTCATGGTATTCCTTTAAGAGAAGATGGAATGGACATGAAAGAACTTGAAAAAACGATTAAAGAAGTCGAAGCTAAAGGTAGAAGAATAAAGTTCATTTACACTATACCTTCTTCTCAAAATCCAGGCGGTATAACAATGAGCATGCAGAATAGAAAACGACTTTTGGAACTCGCTGAAGAGCACAATATTTTAATAATCGAAGACGACGCGTATGGTTTTCTAGCTTTTGATGGAAACGCCCCGGATGCAATAAAATCACTAGATAAAACCGGACGCGTTATATACACCTCAACTTTTAGTAAAATCCTTGCGCCGGGCTTTAGATTGGGATGGGTAATCGCTAGCAATGAAGTAATATCTAAAATGGAATTAATGAAACAAAGTGTAGATTTACATTCTTCAACATTCACACAGCGGATAGCTCTCGAAACTTTGAGACGCGGAGTAATCGAGAGAAATATGCCAAGAGTAAGAAAGCTTTACAAAGAGAAGAGAGACGTTATGATAAAAAGCATAGAAGAATGGTTCCCTAAAGATGTAAAATATAGCATACCTGACGGAGGAATGTTCATATTCGTTTGGTTAAAACCAGAAATAAACGCTCGTGACCTATTGAAGAGCGCAGTGGAACGTGGCGTAGCATTTGTCCCTGGCTCAGGATTCTATCACGATGACAGCGGTAAAAATACGATGAGACTTAATTTCAGTAAGCCATCCGTAGAAGAGATAAAAAAAGGTATAAAGATACTCGGTTTGCTTATAAAAGAAAAAACTAATTAAATCTTATATGAAAACTGGTTTTCTCATAATAATCGCAATCTTAGTTTCAGCAATATTGGCCTTAAATCCTTTCAAATTCCTGTCCTTCAACGACGCCAGTCTTTTCTTTACTGTGATAGGCGTTACATATGGAGTAATGTCGGCGTTTGCAATAAATGATACAGACAAAGCACTTGACCAACTCAGGGATGCATTTGGAAAAGAAGTTAATTCATTAAAGTCAATTTATCTGCTTTCAAAGAGTTTATCAGATAACGTAGCTTTTAAAAAAATTTGCAGTAGTATAGTCGAATACTGTAAAGAGACTATAGACCTAGACCTTGCGGCCTACGGACAGGGTACAAAAGCTCACATTAAATTCCACTCTCTTCTTAGTTTAATTTCAGGTATAAAAATCAGAGGAACTAGAGATAGAGCTCTTTTTGCTTCTATACTAGAAGATACAAAAATAACATCAATGTCTCGAGATGAACAAATTATACTTGCGAGGGATAGATTACCAAAAATGCAATGGATATTGGAACTGTTTCTTTCTTTTATTTTAATAGGGATACTTACAGTAGTTAGCGTTCCGCAAACAATAGTTTCAGTTGCGGTGGTCTTCTTTATTATGGTTGCTATACTTTTCACATTGATAGTTATCTACGAGCTTGATTCTATGAAAGATTTTGAAGACGAGATATCGAACGAGCCGTATCGCAAGCTTATAGCGATAGTAGAACATCGCATATAATTCTATAAAATAAAATTAACGTGCAAACCTTTAAAATAAAAGGACGTATATAAAATAATAGGAAAACAAGATGGCAGAGACAGAAACAAAACAAAAATATAAATTCTTGATAGTTTCAAATGAAGCGGATGGAGAAGACATTGCGTATCAGTTAAAAAAAGAAGGCAACGACGTAAAGTTATTTATACAAAACCCTGCCGAAAGGGATGTACTTGATGGAGTTGTAGACAAAATAGATGACTGGGAAAGCGAGAAAAATTGGGCGGATATAATAATATTTGATTACACTTCTTTTGGATTCAGACAGAACGAACTTAGACAACAGGGTTTTAAAGTTATAGGTGGTAGCTATTTAGGGGATCAACTAGAACTAGATAGAAAATTCGGATTAGAATATTTTAAGAAGATGAATACAAAGACACTCGAGACATTTGAATTTGATAGTTTTAACACCGCCAAAAGTTTCTTAAAGATCAAAAAAAGAGATTTATAATAAAATTTGATGGCTCTGCAGGTAGCGAAAAAAGTCTTGTATATCTAGCTAAAATGGAGGACAATAGTGATCTAGTAAGACTTTTGGACCACTATAACAAAAAATGGAACACTGCATGGGGCGAACCTAAGTTTATTCTTCAAGAAGTTGTAGAGGGAGTAGAGACCGCCGTAACTGCCTTTTTTAACGGAGAAAAGTTTCTTATGCCGGTTTACATGAACTTTGAGAACAAACGCCTTTTGACTGGTGATCTTGGTGTGATGACTGGTGAGATGGGGACGCATGGTTTTTTCACGTTTGACAAGCTTAAACTTTTCAAGAATACGTTGAAAAAGATAGAGGATGACTTAAAGAAGGACGGATATGTCGGTACCATAGACGTTAATTGTATAATAAACGAAGAAGGAATCTGGCCACTTGAATTCACATCGCGTTTTGGTTATCCATTGATAAGTCTTATATTTGAAGGACTGCGTGACCATACAAGAGTTACAGACTTAATGGTCGGCTTGGTAAACAAAACTATAGATTTTATAGAAGCGGATGATGGCTACCAAATAGGTGTAGCTATTTGCGTACCAACCTTTCCATACATGGATGGATTTGAAAGATATGGTAAGGAAACGCCAGTAATGATAATGAAAGATGAAGTTATGACGCATTTTCACCCGGGTGATTTAAAATTAGACAACGATATGTGGGTTACAGCAGGCTCAATCGGGTGGGGTCTTGTAGTTACAGGGAGAGGAGATACTATTTTTGAAGCAAAAACTCAAGCTTATCAAAATATAAAAAATACTATCGTGCCGAACGCAATTTATAGAATAGATATATCAGACCGCTGGCTAAAAGATTATCCAAAACTGCATCGCTGGGGATATATATAGTAAGTTAAAAATAAACCTTGCGCCAAGATGATTTAACGCCCAAAACGTTTCCTTTCTTATCCATTGAAACTTCCGCGCCAAAAGATCTGTTCATTGTAGTCATCTCAGGAGAAAACCAAAATATCTTGTAAATACCGTTCTTCTCGCTCGCATTTACGAATTTATAAATTTCCCTCATGAAACCTATCTTTCTCATAGCATAAAGATAGCTTTTGGATATGGCTTCGTTAACTGAAAGTTTATTTTTCTTTTTTACTTTGTTTTCCATTTTTAGACTATATATTTTATTGGAAAAACCTCTAAATGTTCTATAAATTCTGTAATTGATACTGTATTCAATAGACGAAGTTTTTTCACGAATAAAGATCCAGCGAAATGGGTTAGTAGTGGGTACAACATCAGTATATTTGCCCTTTCTTTTAATTCTATTAACAAAAATCTTTGATACTCCTCTTATGAGAATGTAAGAAACATACAATCCCAGCATTATCCATACCGTATAAGTCCAAACTGATGTGGCTACATTTCCTTTTTCGTATAATAACAAAAAGAATCCACCTATTGAGGGGAACATTACCATAAAATTAACAGCTACGTCAGCATTCGCATGAAGTCGTTTAGCTGAAAAAGGTGAAAGTGGTGGTACAGAAAAATTAGTAAATCCATCAAGGGCTATATGGAGAAGTCCTCCAATCTCCATAGCTAAGAGAAACAAAAAATAGTTACCTCGTACTATTAAAGTCGCTAGAAATCCTCCGACTACCGCTATTATAGTTATGCCGGTTATAGAATGCGTTATCCCGTGGTGTCTAAGTGCGGGTACATACTTATAAAGAGGTATAAAGAGTATATCCGCATCAGGCAGACCGCCCGCCAGGGCCGCGGCCGCAATATAGACTGTTGCGTTCTTCCCAAAAATAACGAAAGATACTGCGTAAGCTATAAGAACATGCGTTATCAGATCCATAATAAGATGAACATATCAAATTAAATATGCTTTTAGAATTTTGAGACATGCTTTTAAAATCTAGTTTTATAACTATAAAAAAAGAGAAAGAAAGCTTTATATATTTAATAGACTATCTAAAAGTAGTTAATTATGGGTATAACAGAATATAAAACTTCTTATAGCGGGCCCCAAGACTTAGCGCCACTGGCCGTAATCCCTACGTTAGAAAGAAGACGTTCTCAAACAAAACTTGATATGTTCTATGATCTTTCAGATAATGTGACCGGAGGAGTTATTTTAACTATGGCTATGTTAGTAATTGAGAAACGTTCCTTAGATAAAAGATGCTACGAAAGTATTTTTCTTCTTCCTTTTCAGAATAAAAAGGAAGTCTCAAAAATTTCTAATATCCCCCAATTACGATCTGGTAGACAAACATCACTCGATGAAATATTATAAATCGTGATTTTTATTAACTAAGTATTTATATTTATCTTGCTTTTTTCATAAAATGAGAAGAGCACGGCAGGAACCATTTTCTACCTGGGTAAGAAGAGCCTCTTTGTTCGCAGGTATAATAGCACTGCTCGTAGGTCTCATAATAATACTTTTTCCGGGTTTAGCCTTGTTATTTGTAGTTTATTTGGTAGGATTAGTTCTTGTACTAGTCGGTATAGAAAGGATAATCTTTGGATTGTCAGGAAGAATGAGGTAAATCTATGCTTTACGAACCAGGTGTATGCAATATAGGAAAAAATGAGATAAAGAAGCGTTACGAACTTGCAGTTTCTGGGTTTTTCTTAACGGCATTGCTTTTTTTCTTACTTTATTTTTACAATTTCTCTGCAGTATGGTTTGTTGTTCTTTTTGTTCCCTTAATGTTCGGCTTTGAGGGACTCTATCAAGGATACTTACATTTTTGCGCCGGTTTTGGAATGAGTGGAAAATATGATTTTAGCGGCACAAAAAAAGAACATGGTTTAGTAAAGGACAAACAGGAGCACATGCGCGACATGGTAAAGTCGATGCAGATAAATGCTTATTCTGTATGGTCGGCGGTATTAGTAACGATATTACTGATGCTCCTGAAAGCTTTCTTGCATTAATTTTAAAAGTTAGTTAGAAATTTTCTTTACCGTTTCTAGATAAGAAGCCGCACTCCAAAGCTGTTCTTTGCTTCCAGACGGTTTTCCAGAAGATGGGTCATACCACTCATTGAACCCCTTTAGTTTTTCCAGCTTTTCGAGTTCTTCTAGAGCAAAATCCCTGTATCCCATTTTATCGAGCGCTAATACCGCGTGGTAAGCTGCGAAAGGCCATATTGTTCCATACTGGTCACATTCAGGTATTTTTGTCTTTTTTCCATTAGTTTTTTCATCTAAGAAAATCATGTTTCTAAATCCGTGCATAGTCGTCGATTTTTTGAACATTTTAAAAAGTTTATTATAACGTTCTTTTTCTATTATTCCCCATTCAACTGCAAGCGCGGTAGCTAGCACATCAAAGTCCTTGCCGCCTTTACTAGAAGTATAATAATCACCGTTCCAAAATTCATCGTTTATTCTTTTTTTGAGGTTTTCAGCTTTTTTATCCTCGCCGGCAAGACGGTAGATACGATAAAGTAAACACTGGTTAGAAAGAAGTGCCTTATCCCTTAGCTCTGGCATTAGATCTCTCCAGTCACAACCGACTATTAATCCACCCTTGCAGGTTTTTTCTATGTAATTTAAAGCAGTTTTTAGATTTTTACCAAGACTAGGCAAGAAATTTTTATCTTTAGAATGGCTTGCGTATTCATACGTGGTAAGTACCGCATGCGGAGTTGAATCAGACACATGAAAAAGACTATTCATAACCGCTTCAAGTCCACTAAAACTTGTTGGAATAGATTTTGCCCGTCCGCGTTTAAAAGAGTTACTAAGCCACGATGTGAAGTCTTCGATAAAAAGTGTTGGCACCTTTCCGTTTGGCTTTTGCTTACTCCAGAGTTTTTTAAGAGCGATTTTAATTGTTTCTTCATGTCCCGCCTCCAAAAGACCCTCTAAGCAGTAAGAAAGGTCTCTTGTCCAGTATTCGTGCTTGTAAATGTCTGCGCTTGCAGAGAATCCGGAACCGGTTACGCAAGAGTCTATTACTGATTTTGCTTCGTAAGTTCGATCATCTCTATTCGACATTGGCATTAAATTCATCATACTATTAAGCTACTCACTATAGTTTTATGAGAAAAGAACACGTATAAATAACTGCAAATAATATAAATCCTTGATTTGTACGTTCAATTATCCGATAAAACGCTAATTGAAGGTTAAAAGAATTGTTATGAAAAAGAAGGCGAAAAAACAGGGAAAAACCAAAAAAGAGGTTGTAACGTTTGACGACGAGGTAGAAGTCTCTGACGAACCTACAGACGATGAATCATTAGATGAAGAAGAGGAAGAAGAAGGAGAAGTAGATAATACCGAGTCTGATGATAATTACGTCGCATAGAATAATAACGTTGATTCTATTGGTAGTTCAGCCGAAATAATAAATGTTGATGGAGAGTTATAGGTGATTACTGATGGTAATAATAAATAAACAATCTGGGAGAATGTCGATTAAAACTATGCACGGCGAAGCGGAACTTCTTTACAGGATAAAGGGTAAAGTAATGGTCATTTATCATACGTTTACACCAATAGAAGATAGAGGTCACGGAATAGCCGCTGAACTAGCTAAAGAAGCGTTTGCCTTCGCAAAAAAGAACGCCCTTAAAGTCAAACCAGATTGCCCGTATATAGGAGACTTCGTAGAAAAACATAAAGAGTACGCATCGGAATTAGTATAAATTCTAAACTAAATCAGACAACATTTATATTGTTAAAAAACATCCACTAAAAATGGATGGATACTATCCTTCAAAATTAATTCTAAAAAATCTATTTGTAAATGCAGTAAGAACTTTTGGCAACAGAGAGATACTTTACGCCAGTAAAGAGAGATATTCTTATGAAAAATTCTTCAAACGTGTTAAGGGACTCGCAGCAGGTTTAGAAAAATTAGGTATTAAGAAGGGCGACATAGTGGCTGTACTAGACTGGGATACAAACCGTTATTTAGAGGCATACTTCGCTGTTCCTATGCTCGGCGCGGTTCTGCATACTGTTAACATACGTTACCCTCCGGAGCTAATATACTATACAATGAATCACGCAGGGGACAAATATGTAATTGTAAGGGATGAATTCGTACCGATCATAGAGCCAAATAAAGATCTTTTTGATTTTATAAAAGGATGGATAATATATAATGAAGATAAGGGAGAAGTAAAGAGTTCTTTGAGTCCATTTTATAACTATGAAGACTTAATTTTAGATAAAGAATATGAATTTCCTGATTTGGAGGAGGATACAATTGCGACGATATTTTATACCTCCGGTACAACAGGCATGCCAAAAGGCGTAACCTTTACACACCGAGACTTAGTACTTCATGCGCTCGCTGCTTCAACTGTGGTACATTCACCACCGCTTAATCTTACTGATAAGGATGTATTTCTCACTGCAGTTCCGTTATTTCATGTTCACCAATGGGGTATGCCATACGCCGGACTTTTAGCCGGCAACAAATATATTTTGGCCGGAAAATACGATGTAGACAGTATACTTGAACTAATAAAAAATGAAAAGGTCACATTCTCTGCAATGGTTCCGGTTATATTAAATATGATATTAAGTTCACCGAAAATAAATCAATACAGAGACTATCTAAAAAATTGGAAAGTCATAATAGGCGGTGCCGCCTTACAAAAAGGGCTTGCAGACCGGGCTAAAGAGTTAGGGATAATTGTAATCGGTGGTTATGGTCTTTCGGAAACCGGACCTATAATTTCGATTGCTACATTTAATGATTACGTAGCGAGTTTACCGGAAAGTCAAAAAGACGAGTTTCGCTTGAGCGCAGGTTTACCAATCCCACTAGTAAATGTAAAAATAGTCGATAAAGACATGAATGAATTGCCAAAAGACGGAAAAAGCGTAGGCGAGCTAGTTGTAAGGTCACCTTGGTTGACCAAAGAATACTTTAAGGAGCCGGAAAGGACGCCAGAGTTATGGCGTGGTGGCTGGTTACACACAGAAGATCTTGGATTCGTAGATACCCAAGGTTACATTCATATAGTTGATAGAGAGAAAGACGCTGTGAAAAGCGGCGGAGAGTTTATACCAACACTCGTTATAGAAAATGCTATAAGCGATAATGATAAGGTAAGCGAAGTAGCAGTAGTGGGCATGCCAAGTGAAAAATGGGGTGAGAGACCGGTAGCGTTTATAGTAAAAAGAGGCGAAGTCACGGATCAGGAAATATTCGACCACCTTCAAAAATACTTACAGACCGGGAGGATACAAAAGTGGTGGATTCCGGATAAAATAATCTTCACAGATTCGCTCCCTAAAACAAGCACAGGTAAAGTTGATAAGAAAGAATTAAGGAATCACGTTTAACATTTATTAATGTTACAGGATTAATATTATTATGGTTTCACACGATGCCATGAAAAGCCTCATGGATAGATTTAATTCTAAAGACGATCTTAAAAATGATGGTAAAGCTTGGAGTCCGCTTAAATTTCAGTTTAAACCTTCCGATGGCGCTCCTTACTACATACAATTCAATGCCGATGGCTCTATTTCTTTAAATGACGGCGAAATTGCCGACGCCAAAACTACTTTTGTAGCAGTAGACCAGGTATTGGAAGACATTTTAAACGGAAAAATGGATGGAGTAAGAGCATTCCTCTTCGGTAAACTTAAGGTTTCTGGAGATTTATCTTCGGCGCAAAAACTAGTTGCATTATTAAAGCGTGCCGGGTGAGATTTATTTAATGGATTTACAAAAAATAGCCGTTGTAGGTGCCGGCGAAATGGGTCATGGTATCGCTGAAGTTTTTTCCCTTTCTGGTTATAGCGTTAGCCTAATTGATATAAGCAACGATGTTTTAAAGAATGCTTTGGTTGACATAGGGGATAGCCTCGATAAATTCATAAAAAAAGGGACCATAACTCAGGATTTTGCAGATCAAACGAAAAAAAGAATAAAAACTTTTATCGATATTCCAACCGGTGTAAAAGACGCTGATTTAGTAATAGAAGCTGTTCCCGAAAAATTAGATTTAAAGACAAAGATATTCAGACAACTTGGAGAGTCTGCAAGACCAGATGCAATCCTTGGGTCAAATACATCGAATATAAGGATAACAGAGATAGCTAAAGACGTGAAAAATCCAGAACGGATCGTAGGGATTCATTTTTTTAATCCGCCGGTTCTTCTAAAACTTGTAGAAATAGTAAAAGGAGAAAAAACCAGTGACGAAACCGTTTCTGCTGTTTACACATTAATGCAAAAAATCGGAAAAGTTCCGATAAAAGTAAATAAAGACACGCCTGGCTTTATTGTGAATAGAATAAACATACCGGAAATGTTCTTTTTTGGGCTGCTTATAGATAAAGGACTCGTAAAACCAGAAGAAGTAGATGCCTTCATACGATCACAAGGTATGTTAATGGGCCCATACGAGTTATTTGATTTCATTGGTATAGATGTGATCTACGGTTCGTTGCTTTATTTTTCAAAGGAGATATCACCAGATTTCTTAAAAGTAAAGATTTACGCGGACCTGGTAAATAAGAATATGCTCGGGAAAAAAACCGGCCATGGTTTTTACGACTGGAGTGCAGGACGACCAGCAATAATAGACTCTGCAAAACCAACCGACAAAGTGTCATTAATGGACATATTCGCTTTAGAAATAAACGAATCTGTAAAGCTAATAGAAGCCGGTGTAGCAACTCCCGATGACATAGAGACTTCTGTAAAGTTAGGAATGAACAGACCGTTTGGCCCGATCTCCGTGGCGAAGAGCTTAACTAATGAAGAAGTAAAGACAAAACTTGAAAACTTAACAAAAACGTTTAACTGTCAAATTTTTGCACCTGCTGAGAGTATAAAACAAGGCAAGATGAGAGATGCAATTGAAGGTAGACTTCCAGTTTCGAAAAATTTGGTTGGTACGATTGGACAAGTGGCGCAACAGGGCAAATTCAAAAATTTAACATTAGAAAAAACAAAAGATAAGATTACCAAAATATCTCTAAATAGACCAAAATTGAATCTTATTAGTAATGAGGTATTAGATGAACTTAACTCTGCGGTAGAATCTTTGTGGAATGATGATGAGACTAGAGTTATTCTTATAACGGGACAAGGCGGTGTCTTCTCCGCTGGCGCAGATCTTTCTACTTACTTTGCGAATGAAAATCAGTTTATAGAATTCTCTAAAAGAGGGCAGAGCATTCTTAACAAATTTTCTGAAATACCAAAAATAACGATAGCAGTTCTAGACGGATACGTACTTGGGGGCGGATTGGAATTGGCTCTAGCCTGTGATATACGCGTCTCAACAAGTACAGCATCAATTGGATTCCCAGAAGTTCTTAGGGGGCTTATACCTGCGTGGGGCGGATCACAAAGACTTCCAAAATTAATAGGTGCATCTGTAGCTTCGAGAATGATACTAACCGGAGAGAGAATAACGGGAAAAGAAGCTTTTGAGGTAGGACTTGTTTCTAAGCTATTTGATACAGATATTGCATCCGCTGCGATAGAATACGCTAAGGAAATTTCTGTTAATTCAGCACCAATCGCAGCCTCTCTTGCAAAAGTTCTTATTAACAAAGGTGCGGAAAACCCGTTGGAAACAGGGTTTGATATGGAATCAATGGCGGCGGGCATAGTTTTTAACACTGAAGACTTAAAAGAGGGTTTACTTTCTTTTATGCAGAAAAGAAAACCGGAATTTAAAGGGAAATAATGGATGTCTACGTAGTTGATTATCTCAGGACAGCTTTTTCAAGATCTAGGCCGAAGGAACCAGAAAGAGATGTCTTTAATTCGATGAGAATGGACGACGCTATGGCTTTACTTATTAAAAGTTTATTACAAAAAAATAAAATCGATCCAAACGATATTGGAGATGTTATAACCGGTTGCTCTATGCAAGCCGGAGAAAATTGGCTTTATGGTGGAAGACACCCCGTTCTATTGGCTGGACTTCCTACTTCTGTGCCAGGATTAGCTATGGATAGGGCTTGCTCTTCCTCAATGATGTCGATAACTACCGGCGCAATGGAGATAATGACCGGAAACTCGGACGTCGTACTTGCGGGCGGCCTTGAACACATGACCCATGTTCCAATGGCGGATAATCCCATGATATCACCAAATTATAAACTGCTTTTGAGACCCGAATATTCAAAGTATAATATGGCGGTAGGTTATAATATGGGACTTACAGCTGAAAAATTAGCTGAAGAAACAGGCATAACAAAAGACTGGATGGACCAATTTTCTCTTAAAAGCCACATGCTTGCCGCAAAGGCCCAGAAAGACGGATGGTTTAAAAATGAGATACTGCCTATCGAAGTAGAATTCAATGGACAGAAACTTATTGTAGATTCAGACCAAAGCATACGCGCAGATACTACATTAGATCAGATAAAAGCATTGCCGCCTGCTTTCAAACAAAACGGAGTCATAACAAGCGGTAATTCTTCTCCTCTTAATGCGGGCGCATCACTCGTAATATTAATGTCAGAGAAAGCCCTAAAGAAATACGGCTTGAAACCATTGGCAAAGATAAGATCCGTTGCTTGGGTGGGAGTAGATCCTGAAGTAATGGGTAAGGGCCCGGTGCCTGCGAGCAGAAAAGCTTTGGAAAAAGCCGGTCTAAAAGTCGAAGAAGTTGATTATTGGGAAATAAATGAAGCATTTGCGGTCGTTCCGATCTATGCTATAAAAGAATTAGGGATAGATCATCAAAAAGTAAATGTACATGGCGGCGCGATAGCGATAGGCCATCCATTAGGAGCAAGCGGCGCCAGATTGGTTGGTACACTTGCTAGAACCTTACAAGACACTAAGAAAAATATTGGAGTTGCTACCCTATGTGTCGGAGGTGGACAAGGTTTTGCTATAGTTCTTGAGAGAGTCTAATTCTTTATATTAAACAATTTTAGTTTTAAGTGCGCTTATTATTTCTTGGATTTTCGAATTGCTTAGTTCTCTTAAAATGGTTTCGCCCAGGCCGCTAACTAAGCCATTTATATCCGTGTCAGCATTCCAATTAACGTTAGTTATTTTTTCTGTCTTTTTTGACAGCTTAAGTGATAGCAGTAAATGCATCGAACTTGCTGTACCGGAGCCATCAATTGTTATAGATATCGAGGCTGGCGGCGATGGCACTATTTTACATTTTGCGTCAAAGTTGCCATTTACTGGACCAATCCTTAGCGTCAAGATAGTTTCGAAAGTTGATGAATCTAGGAATTTTGCTTCTTTTAAGTCGGATACACAGCTGCTCAATTTTTTAGGATCTGTTAAGAAAGCAAAACTGCTTTGTAAATTAGCGGTTAAGTCAAAAGAGCCATTTAGATTTATTCGCATATCATCAATAAGCTCTAAATCCCTTACCTAATACATGCTGTGCTATCCTTAGTTCCATTATTTCGTCGGTGCCTTCATATATTCTTGTAACTCTCGAATCGCAGTAATGTCTACCGACCGGAGACAGAAGCGAATACCCGAAACCGCCAAATACTTGTACCGCTCTATCTGCTGATTCCCAAGCAGCTCTTGACGCAATTTTTTTAGCTAAAGCACTTCTTTGGTTGAGTTCGCTTATCAATTCGCTATTCTGAGTCTTGTTGTATTCTATAGCTCTTAGAGCAGTTATATAAGTTGGCCATCTTGCTTTCTCAAAATTCTGTGCGATTTCAGCTATGTGCTCCTGTATTAGTTGGTGCTTGCCGATTTCCTTACCAAATTGTATGCGTTCTTTCGCTCTAGCGACCGCTTGATTAAGACAGTCCTGTACAACCCCGGTGCAAGCCGAAGCTACACCCATTCTTCCGTTGAGTATAGATGAATAAGCCACATACATCCCGCCACCTAATGTCCCCAAAACGTTCTCTTCTGGTACTTCTAAGTCTTTGAAGCTCAGCATAGCTGTGTCTGAAGTGAAAAGACCTATCTTTTCTTTTAGTTTCATATCTACGTTGAAGCCGTTCTTGTTCGTGTCTACTAAAAAAGCGGATATCTCGGTCGGAGTGTCTTTTGATCTTGCAAAGACTATCATCGCATTAGCGATTGAACCGTTAGATATAAAATATTTTGAGCCGTTTATTACAAAATTGTTTCCTTTCTTCTCGTATTGTGTCTTCAATGACATCGGATCGCTGCCAGCTTCTGGTTCTGTAAGAGCAAAAGCCATTATTATATCACCGGCCGCTGCCCGTCTCAGATAACGTTCTTTCTGGTCATCGCTACCCCACATCTGAACTGCCATCTGAGCAAGTCCTAAGTTGGCACCAAAAAAAGTGGAGAAGCCTAGACCTACTTGTCCGAATCTTTCGCCGGCA
>JASHWD010000009.1 GCA_030044235.1 Candidatus Parvarchaeota archaeon
GGAAAAAGACGATAAGGTAAAGACCGAGCTTTTAGTAGATAGACTTGGCGACTTATACGCAACAATACAAAGACAAGCTTACTTCGTGATTTTTGAAAAAGCTGCACACGAAGCTATAGCGAAGGGCGCTACAACGAAAGAGTTGTGTGATTTGTATATGACAAATCTTAAAGAGCAGTTTGGAGACTCTTTATCGGAAATACCAGATGAATTTAAATGGGAATGGTCGATGATACCCCATATATACCATACCCCATTCTATTGTTACGCTTATAGTTTTGGAGGGCTTCTAACGCTTTCACTTTACAAAAAGTATAAAGAAGAAGGAGAAAGCTTCAAACCCAAGATACTAGGCATACTTGCAGCGGGCGGTTCGCAAACGCCGGAAAAAATACTTAAAGAAACAGGCATAGATATAAACTCGCAGGAATTCTGGGATGGCGGATTTGATATAGTTAGAGGACTTGTCGGTAAATTGAGGTCCCTGAATTAGAAACTTTAAATTTCAAAGCTGTCGAAATCATTCACTACGATAGAACTTTTGAAGACTTCCTTTGCTTCAGATTCTATTTCGCCTGCGGGACCGGACCTGTTGTTTAAGTGAGTTAGGAAAAGTTTTTTTGCGCCCATTTTAGCTGCGGTTTTCGCCGCATCTTTTGCAGTGCTGTGCCCGAACTTAATTGCAAGATCTTTGTACTTTTCTGGAAAAGAAGCTTCATGTATCAGATAATCAGTTTTAAGTTTTTCTAGAGCACTCGGTTCTCTCGTATCACCGGAATAAGCGACTCTGACTTTTCCATTGTCAACTAAATATCCTAAATCGAAAGCGAGATGGTCAAGCTTTACTCCTATTATATGTTTTCCATTTATTTTTATGTCCAAATTCTCTATTTCATGTATTTTAAAATTAGCTAATTTTAGAAGCTCGGCAGATATAGCTTCAGTTTTTACGTAATTAGCTATAAGACTCGAAAGCCCCGGTGGTGAGAATATTTCAATGGTCCTTTCCATTTTATTAAGCGAGCTGTCTATCGCAACTTGTACTAGCAAATCATAAATCCCGCTTATGTGGTCGCTATGTAAATGGCTTATAAGAATTATTTCTGTCTTGTTTAAAAGTTCTAAGTCTGTTAGTCTGCCATTTGTTCCCGCGCCGCAGTCAAAAAGTACGCCGTCAAAATAAACAGAAGGATTCTGTCTTTCGCTGCCGACAAAACCGCCGGAGCCGGTACCAAGGAATACTAGCTTAGCCATCAGAATTATAGTTTTTCCTATTATTTATTAACTGATTTGTGTTTTTTATATACAATATATATAACTTTTTAAGCCGTAAAATGGTTTACAGTAAACTTTATATAGAATAACATCCAATGGTTTACTATAAACATTATGGAACTAAATGAACTTCCTAACGATATAATGGATAGCGTTTTTGATATAGTCAAAAAAGAAGACAAAATCTATATAATATTTAAAGAAGACACAATGACTTCAGAAGAAAAGGTGAGAGAAGCGCTTGGCGGTAATAATTTAGAATTTACAGACCTTTTCGAAATGGTCCATAATCACCTCCTAAGAGAATTGAGCGACACAAAAAGCATATTTGATAACGAACCGCTGATGGAGAAAATGGGGTTTGATCAAACAACTGAAATTTTCTATGATCTTACAAAGCTCGATCAGACGAGAAAGGTACTTTTTAATTATGCCCTTCTAGGCAGAAGGGGAAATAATGGTATACTTCAGAATTTTGGAGGAAGAAGACTTAGTAAAAGCGTAATAGCACTTCCTTCAGAAAATGAAAGGGAACTTGAAAATTTCATAAAAAAATGGAATGTAAAGTACAGCAAAAGACGCGTGCTTTTATTTGAGGAGGAGTAAAATGGAAGATGAAAATATGGGCGTAAGTCTAAAGGTGGCGGAAGCGCTCCAAGATGACATAGGTCTAAATGTTGTTAAGATGGATACAGCTTCGATGAAGCAGATAGGTGTAAGGCCAGATGATTACGTTGAACTAGAAGGAAACAGAAAGACGGTTGCTAGGGTAGATAGATCCTATCCGCATGACCTTAATTCTCGACTTATAAGAATGGATGGAACTACAAGAAAAAATGCGAAGGCGGCCATCGGCGAAAACATTATGGTTAGAAAGGCCGAAATAACAGAAGCAGACGTGGTAAATTTGGCACCGGTCGCAAATACTTCCATAAAAGGTGGTGAAGAACTTATAGGAAGACTTTTGGACGGGAGGGCTGTCTCGAAAGGAGATTTAGTTACCGTTGGTAATAGCAATAAGGGCGGGATGGGTTCTATTTTTGGTGAGGACTTTTTCAATGCCTTTTTCCAAGGCGGTGGATTTCCCGGAGGAGCATTTTTCGGATTTTCTGAATTTAGATTTATGGTTACGGCAACTTCTCCAAAAGGCAATGTCGTAATAACCGAAGATACTGAGATAAATATTTCTTTAGAACCGGTAAAAATGTCTGAAGAAACAAGAGTAAAACACATAAGCTACGAAGACGTTGGCGGTCTTTCAGATGCGGTAGGCAAGATAAGGGAAATGGTTGAAATGCCATTAAAGCATCCAGAAATTTTCATGCGTCTTGGTATAACACCTCCAAAAGGAGTTCTGCTTTACGGTCCGCCAGGAACAGGTAAAACTCTCTTGGCCAGAGCAGTTGCAGATGAAAGCGATGCGCATTTCATTTCGATAAATGGGCCGGAGGTTATGAGCAAGTGGGTCGGTGATGCCGAAAAGAAACTGAGAGAACTATTTGAAGAAGCAGAAAAGAATGCGCCTTCGATAATCTTCATCGATGAAATAGATGCGATAGCGACAAAAAGAGAAGAAAGCATAGGCGAAGTAGAACATCGCGTTGTATCACAGCTACTAACATTAATGGACGGTCTGAAAGGAAGAGGAAAAGTTATTGTAATAGCCGCAACTAATAGACCAAATGCAATAGATCCTGCGCTAAGGAGACCCGGACGTTTTGATAGAGAGATAATAATCGGAGTTCCAAACGAAAAAGGAAGATTGGAGATACTAAAAATACACACAAGGAATATGCCTTTGGACAAATCGGTTGGTCCAGAAGGACTAGAGCGCCTGTCTAAGATAACTCACGGCTTTGTCGGTGCGGACTTGGAATCGCTGATTAAAGAAGCTGCGATGAATGTTATAAGACGCAACATAAACGAGCTAAATCTTAAAGAGCATGAGAATATCCCTAAAACCGTTCTAGAAAAATTAATAGTTAAGATGGACGACTTTATGGAAGCGCTCAGATTCGTAAGACCTAGTGCTATGCGTGAAGTCTTGGTAGAGAAACCTAACGTTAGTTGGAGTGATGTAGGTGGTCTTGAAAGGGTTAAAGATCAATTAAGAGAAGCGATTGAGTGGCCGATAAAACATCCAGAGGCATTCAAAAAAGTAGGTATAATGCCGCCAAAGGGCATACTGCTTTACGGTCCACCGGGAACCGGTAAGACTTTACTTGCAAAAGCTATTGCGAACGAAACAGAATCTAACTTTATCGCTATAAAGGGACCAGAAATCTATAATAAATACGTTGGTGAAAGCGAAAAAAGAATAAGAGAAATCTTTGATAAAGCAAGACAAGTCTCGCCCGCAATAATATTCATAGACGAGATAGACAGCATAGCGTCTTCAAGGTCAAATTTTGAAGGAAGCAACGTCAACGAACAGGTCGTAAATCAGCTTCTAACCGAACTTGATGGGATAGAGCCGCTTAAAAATGTAGTTGTCATAGCAGCTACCAATAGAATTGATAGAATAGACTCGGCAATTTTAAGGTCTGGCAGATTTGATAGTGTAGTTTTTGTCCCGCCACCAAACGAGAAAGAACGAAAAGCGATCTTTAAAGTATACCTAGACAGAATGCCGGTAGAAGGAGATAAAGAAAAATTAATCGACTACTTGGCCTCTAAATCGGAAGGATACGTTGGTTCGGACATTGAGCGACTCACAAAGGAAGCGGGTATGATAGCCCTTAGAGACAATATCGCGGCCGAAAAAGTTGGCAAGGAAGACCTCGAAAAGGCCTTTGATATAGTCAAACCAAGTTTAACAGCTGACGAAGTAAAGAGGTACGAAGAGACTGCAACCAAGGTTTACACACGTAAAAATAAATCTGGGGAACTTACATACTTCGGTTAAACGATGGAGTACGAAGATCTTTACAAGCTTATACTCGACGATGAGCTAGGCTGGGAACATCTTATCTCTTCTATAGTTAGAGATGAGGGAATGAACCCAATGGACATAGACATTATAAAAATAACTGATCGCTTCATGTCAATAATTGCGAACAACAGAATAGACTTTAGATACGGCGGGAGGTTCGTACATACAGCGGCTATACTATTGAAGATGAAATCTGATATGGTAGCTGATGAAATACTGAAGAAAAACATACAAGCATTAGATAGCGAAGGAGGAACTAGGTATGTTAAGGCCATACCTTATGACATATCGATTACTCCAAAATTGCCGCTTATAAGAAACAGGAAGATAACCTTCTCAGAACTTATAAGCACGATACGGGAAGCGCTGAAATACAACATAAAAGAAAAAATAAATTTCAAAATAGAACTCAAGGAAATAAAAATAGAGGAAAGAATAAACTTCCTCATAGAAAAACTTATAAGAATGTTCGGGTATAAGGACATTATAGCCTTTTCAGAATTATTGACAAAGAAAGACAGAAAGGAGTTCATCTACACTTTTCTTCCACTGTTGTTTTTGTCAAATATGGGCAAAGTAGAACTGGAACAGCAGGAACCATTTGCGGAGATATATGTCAAAAATAAAAGAATACGTTGAAGCTTTGATATTCGCATTCGGTGATGGAATATCTTTAGAGGAATTGGAGAAAAGAACCAAGGCCGACCCGCTTATAATAAAAAAAGCAGTTACAGAATTAAACAAAGAATATGCCGAGAGAAAGAGCGCATTTAGTATAGTGACAGAGGGCAATTTTTATAGGATGAGACTCAGAAGCGACCTTACCTCCGTTGCAGAGGACACTCTTAAAACAGATCTGAAGAAGGGAGTTCTAATGACTTTAAGTCTCATAGCAGCAAAAGGAAAAATAAACCAGTCGGACCTTGTAAAGATGAGGGGGAGTCTCTCTTACCAACACGTTAAGGAACTAGTCTCAAGAGGACTTGTAATAAAGACTACAGAAGAAAATAGGAAAGTAATAAAAATTTCACCAACTTTTTACGATTATTTCGATGTCAACAATAAGGAATTCAAGGAAGTTACTAACGAAGTCAAAGAAGAGCTTAAAAAAGATTCTGAAAGGACAGTAGAGTATAGGCCTAACTAAAATATTACAACCTTTTTCTTTAGCTCTAGGGGTTTTTCTTCCTTTTTAGGCTCTTGTGGTTGCGGTGCAGGTCTCGGTGAGGGTGGAGGGGCCTGTGCTGGTGGCGGCGGTGTAGACGGAGCCTCTTGGTTTCCCACCTTTTCTATAGCGCCTATAACCGATTGTGAAATCTGTGCAATTTCTTCTTCCGTTAGCGATCTTGACTGCCATGCATAATTTACATTGTCATCTTTGTATCTTGGTATTATGTGGATCAATGCATGAGGCGTGAAATTTCCTTGTCTTAATTCCTGGCTATATATCAAATCAACATTCGTGGATCCCATGTGTAGCAAAAGAGCATAACCGATTGCTCTTGCTATTGATAATAGACCTAAAGAAAGGGGAGGGGGCATCTCGTAAAGGCTATTGTAATGTGCGCGCGGCATCAGTATAACGTGTCCGACCGTAGCCGGATTTATGTCTAATATACCAAGCAGGTTTTGGTCCTGATAAACTATGCTTGATTTTATCGCGCCCGAAGCTATCTGACAAAAAATGCATTGATTCTCTTCCATTTAGGGGTAAAAATTCTTACAAGAAAGATAAGCCTTATAAATATAAAAACATTTAGTATCCTATGGCAAAGGCAACAAGGCTATCCGATCAGGATAGAAAGATGGTAGACGTCGTAATGGGTCTAGTGCTTTTTGGTGTAGGAGTAGTCCTACTGGCATGGGGATTCGTTTGGCTTCTAAACAATGTTTTACCTTCGTTGACATGGGCAGGAGCAGAAGTAGTAGTAGGTGCTCTCGCCTTCGGTCTTGGTGTAGCAGTGTTTAGGGTAAGCATGTAGATTTTTAATTTTTTTATTTTCTTTCTTTTATTTTCGAAAGCTTTATATTTTAGTAACTATAAAACATCACTGTAGTTCTAAGTGAAAATAGAGAAATCTTTATATACTAACGATTTATACAATACTACTGTAGAGTAAAATTAAAAGTGGAGGTTTTATGGCATTATCATTTGGAGAAGATTACATAGGAAAGATCAGAAGACTTTTTGGCCTTAATCTTTATGAAGCTAAGATGTGGCTTGCGCTCCTTTCGCAGGGCAAATCAACTTCAGGTAGACTTAGCGATATAGCGAACATACCTAAATCAAGATCATATGATATACTAGTCTCATTGGAAAACGGAGGTTTTATAGTGAGAGACCTCGGCAAGCCAATAAGTTACAGAGCGATTCCTCCTTCTGAACTTATCGAGAAACTAGACGACAAAGCTAAGGAAGACCTCGACTTAAGGCTCGAAAAACTTAGCAAGCTTAAAGAAAGTGCGGTAATGAAGGACCTCCAAGTACTTTACGATAAAGGTATAAAATTCGTGGAAGAAAATAAAGTGGCAACCTCTTACCAAGGCGCAGACACAGCATACTTCAGGATAAAGAAAAGCATAAAGGGCGCTAAGAAAGAAATTGTGGTAATAAGTACCGCGGGTTCGCTGGAAAAGAAAATAAAGGCGCTTAGCAGGGCACTGAAACAGGCCAAAGCCAACAATGTTACTATACACGTATACGCACCTGTAAAAGATTTGACCGATGCTCTCGCAACAGAGATAAAACAACTCGGCAAGTTTAATAAAACTAACCTAGATATAGGGCGTTTCGTTATAGTCGATGAGAATGAGATATTTATGTTCACCGAGAATGAGGAAGAAACCCATCCAAGCAATGAGATAGTTCTTCACATAAAGGGAAAATACCTACCAGAAAAGATTAAGAGACTTGCTGCTGCGCACACCGTTTAGAAAATAATTGGATAGGCAAGTTTTAGGTAAAATTACCTAAGACTTATATACAACTTGTCTTCTATTAATTATTGAGGTGGATTTATGGAAAATGACACACTAGCTGAAAAAGCAGCCGCAAAAGAGAAGAAATTATTAGACTTGATAGATGGTTGCTCTACTCTCTTGAACAAACTGGGCACTTCTACATCCGATGTTCATAGTTGGTATACTACACATACTAGAATTATAGAGGACATACTTGGGTTTAAGATAGTCGACAGAGGTCCGAATACAATGTATGGCGGCAATTCGCTGGATATAGGCTACAGGGGAAAAGGGGTATTAAGTCTATACTACTGGAATACGTCACGAACCGACCCGTCTTATGAAGTTTATCACCACGAAGGCGGCGTATGGGAAAAACACCTCGAGGCGTTAATCAAAAATGTAGATGAAGAAGTTAAGAAGCAAGCTGAATTGAAAAAACACCAGGATGAACTAAGAAAACAGCAGGAAGCAGAGGCTGCACATACCGAATCTATGAACAAAAACCTGCAAGATAGGATCAAACGACTAGGCCCGTACCTACAATAAGTTTGAAATCATTGATAGATCTTTTAGCCTTATGTTCGCCTTTCCTCTTATCGGGAAATGCATTACAAAGACATTAGAATGAAATATTTTCTTTTGCCAGCCAAAATTTACTTCTTTTTCTCCCGAGAATTTCTGAAATGTAATCTTACCAATGAAACAAACAACTGAAGGTTTCCTATTTTTTATCGCATTAAGTATCCTTTTCTGACCCATAGTTTCTTCGCCTTTTTTTAGTTCGCTAACATCTTTTGATGGGCGGTCTATTAAATTTATAAGCCCCAAATGGTAAACCTTTGAAAATTTCTTTGAATATATCTGCTTTAACTTAGAATCGTTTTTCAAATCTTCTAATCTCTCGTTTATTATGCCGCTCTTATTAAGCAGATACCAGAACATCTTATTATTGGAAAAAGGAACGCCTCTCCGAAAGGAGCCATGGTGTGGATTTATACCAATAAAAAGTATCTTGCAGCGTTTTGGAAGATAATATTTTATCATACCGAATTACACTTTTAAATCCTAATCTACAATAAGTAATATGACTTATATCAAAGAAGTAGAACTAGACAATTTTAAATCTTTTGCTGGACATACTAAATTCAGTTTTATAAAAGGTTTCAATATAATCGCAGGGGCGAACGGTTCTGGTAAAAGTAACATAATCGATGCAATGATGTTTGTTTTGGGCGCATCATCCAAAAAAGAGATGAGAAGCGAAGTCCTTACAGATCTTATATTTAATGGAGGTAAACTCCAGAAACCGGCCGAATTCGCTAAGGTGAACATAATATTAGATAACTCCGACAAGACTTTTCCTAGTTATGAAGAAAATGAAATATCTATAAGCAGGAAAGTAGACAGCGGCGGTAAAAGCGTTTTCAGGATAAACGGCAAATCTTCTACGCGTGAAGAGATATTGAACATACTTTCCGTGATAAAAGTAAAACAGGACAGCTTTAACATAATCCCGCAGGGTAAAATAGCGGAGATAGCCGGCTCGTCTCCAGAAGAAAGATTAGCCATAATAAATGACCTTTCCGGCATAAGCGTATTCGAAGAGAAGAAATCTAAGGCCATGAATGAGATGAAGAAAGTCCAGGAAAACATTTCTACGATAGAAACCGTTCTCAAAGAAAAGAAAAGGACGATGGATCAATTAGAAAATGAAAAGAAGCGTGCAGAAGACTTCAAGAAGCTTAAAAACGATCTTGGAATCCTCCAGTCTAAACAGGTGACAATAAGAAAGAATCAAGCTTATGAAGCTCTAGATAAGGTTGTAAAAAGCATAAGCGAAATAGAAGAAAAGAACAAAGGGATGTCCAAAGAAAAGGAGAAATTATCAGCAAGGCTTTTAGAAATAAAAAAAGAGATCAATGAAATAAATACACAGGCAGAATCCGAGGGGGAAAGAGGGATAGTCGAAGCCGAAGCTAAGTCTAAGAGCCTCGACATAGAACTTTCTAAGCTCAAACTCGTACTCGAGACAGACCTGCAACAGCTCGAACAAATAAGCGAAAGTCTAAACCAGGTGAACAATTCCATACGAGATCTTTCAGAGTCTTCGGCCAAAGAAAATACAGATATAAACGCATTAAGAGAAAAATTAAGCGAGCTGACAGCAAAGAGACACGATCTCACTGAAACCACGTTAAAAGCTGAAAAATATTTCAAAGATAAGGACGATTTTGAAAGAAAAATTAATGAGATAAATCAGAAAACATCAGATTACAGACTGGCACTAGCAAATTATCCAAAGAGTGCTGAATTGCAGTCAAAGTTAAGCGAGTTTACCAATACAAGAGCAAGGATAGAAGCGGAGAGCAAGGAGATGACATTGCGTTATTCTGAAATAAAGAATACGGTCGAAAAGGCAAAGGCCGGCATAAAGACCGAGTCGGACAGAATATACTGGCTAAAGGAAAACTTGCTTACGCAGAAAGCCGCTCTTGCGTCTCAAAATAGGGCGATAGAAACCGCCGATAAGTTGAAGAAAGAAACTACAGGAGTTCACGGTACTATAAATGAACTATTCTCCATAAGAGAGGAAAGGTATTCAGAAGCTATATCAAGTTCTATAGGTAGACGCGGAGATTTTATAGTAGTCGAAGACGAATTTGTAGCGTCAAAGTGCATAGAAAAATTAAAGAAGGACAAGCTTGGGAGCTATAATTTTATACCATTAAATAGGATAGTATCATCTGAGCACGGGGATAAACCAAACCACGCATTTGTAATAGACTACACTATAAATCTTATAAAATTCGACAACAAATTTTTGAACGCAATGCGTTTTGTATTTGGAGACACGCTTCTTGTAGATTCCTTTGAGAACGCAAAATCTCTTATAAACAAATACCGGATGGTGACTCTAGATGGCACAGTCTTTGAAAAGACGGGAGTAATCTCCGGTGGATACAAAGAGCATGCAAATTTCTCTACAATAAACAAGAAACAAAAGGAATTGTCTGATAGTTTAGAAGAACATTCAAAATTAAAAGAAAAATATGAGTCGGAGTATACAGAAAACGAAGCCACGTTAACTTTCTTTTTGTCTAAAATAAAATCTTATGAGAAAGACTTGATAGATATAAAGAACAATATAAACTCCGTTACTAAAGAGCTCTCAAATTTCCAGGGTTCAGAGGCGGATATAATAGGCACGATAAACAAGCTAGATGAGGAAAAAATATCAATAGAAAAGCGCATAAGCGAACTTGGCAACAACAAATTCGAAAGAGTAGACTACAAAAAGGATATAGAAGTTCTAGACAGACAAATAAACGAAATACAAATAAAACTTGGCACAGCGACTACCCGGGTTGATAAGGTATTCAAATCCGAAGTAGAGAATCTTCTAAGAAGGCGCTCGGAATTAGATAAAGAAAAAGCAAGATTTGACAAGGATCTGCTTAATGTTAAAAGAAAAGTAGAAGAAGACGAGAAAAATTTAGAAATCGCCGTGGCAGACCTAGGAAAG
>JASHWD010000010.1 GCA_030044235.1 Candidatus Parvarchaeota archaeon
ACCAAACCTCAGCTTCAGGGGAATTTTCATATAGTGTGGGTCAGGTGACGCATCTTGGCTGCACATATTCTCCATCACCATCCGCGGGCATGATCAATGTAGGCTCAACACAGCCGATAACGTTTACTTTAACGTCCTGCATTCCCTTTGCATACGTTACATTAGATAGCAACAACTCAGTAGCGGTCATAGACACAGCGAACGGCTCTATTATGGATGTGATAGGTTTGCAGCCAACAGATATCCCCGCAGAGCTTGACGCAGGAATAGCAATATTCACGAATATGACAGGGACATACGCTTATGTTACTGGTGTAACTTATCACGGATATATTTCGGTCTTAAATTTAGATGAAAACAGCTTTTTAGGTCAAATAAGCGCAGGTACCGAGGACAATAGTCCAATAACGGTGGCAACAAACGCAACTAGTACATACGCTTATACTGAAGGTCAGAGCAGCATATCAGCAATAAACACTTCAGACGGACTTCCTATTTCTGTAGGCAACATGCCGGCATTTGAGTATATAGCGAACATGACAAATACAAGTGGAACATTTTTGTACGAATCTACTTCAGATTATGATGATCTAGTTGCGGTTATAAACGTGGATGAGTCGAACCTCTGGGTTGGCAGCATAACTGTAGGTTCTCAACCAGAAGGAATAGCATTTGCTCATAACTCAACAGGCATTTATGCTTATGTAGTAAATTCACAAAGCGGGACCGTATCAGTAATAAATACATCTAACGATGTTGTAATAAACACAATAACGATATGTCATAGTGACTGCGAACCAACTGATATTATTATACCATCTGGTACGCCGGCTTCCCTCGCATACATTACAAACCCGCTGTATGGTACGGTATCGGCGGTTAACATATCAACTGACTCCGTCGTTGATACCATAACTACAAGTGGATACAACGAGAACTTTCCACAAAGTATGACTTCTTTTACAAATGATACCGGCACATACGTTTACGTTTTAAATAATTATCCATATTCGATTTCTGTGATAAATACGGCGAGCAATACAGTTGTTGGGACAATAACATTAGGAGGCGACGGACGCGATATACAATCAGCCACGAATCGCATTGCAATAGCCAATAACATTTAGTAATTTATTAATTTAGTTGGATAAAGTCGATAAATACTAAAGAAGTATTACCTAAACCTTTTTCTGTTTCTCTAGCTTAGCTTCGTCGCTCTTTTTTCTCTTTTCAAGAGTTTCCTTTATCCCTTCGACACCGAATGGTATCGGCATGCTTAAGCCTTTAGTTTCCGTAGGTATGAAGACCATGACGTTCTTGCCTGCAAGACTTATCTCATACATCATGTTAAGTGCCCTTAGTTGCATAGCATAAGGAAACGAATTATACTTGTGTGCAGCTTCCAGCATCTTATCTGCTGCAAGTGATTCACTTTCTGCTAGTATTACCCTTGCTTGTTTCTCTCTGTCAGACGTAGCAACACGGGCCATTGCGTTCTGCAATTCGTCTGGTATAGTAACGTCCCTTATCTCTACAGAGATTGCTGCTATTCCCCAATTCATTATTCTTTCCTCGATAAGTTTCTTTATGTCTTCTCCTATGATGTCTCTACCAGCAAGCATCTCCGCTAGAACACTTTTTCCTATAACGTCACGCATTGCGGTCTGGGAAGCCAAAAGGACAGAATCATAATAAGATTGGACGTTCAATATCGCGCTTTTTGGTTCCTTAACCTGCCAAAATAATATTGCATCTACATCTACAGGCACGTTATCTTTCGTCAGAGTCTTTTCCGCCTTAAAAGTCGTGCTTAAGACTCTAGTGTCGACATTTATCGGTGTAGAATTTATTAATGGCACTATAAAATAAAGACCGGGACCTATGATTCCAACATATTTACCAAGTCTAAGAACAGCCATCCTGTTCCACTGATCAAGCACTCTTATTGAAAGGGCAAGTACGATAAGAGTAACTATAAACAGGACGGATAGAGTCGCTATTATATTTACCGTAAAAACCCAACTCAAAAAAGTGAATAAGAGAATAACTATAATATCTACAAGTATGGCGTTTACGCTTGAATAGGTATACTGCGGTTCGGTCTTAGGTTTCTGAGGACTAACATCTTGCACTTTAGCGCTGGCTTGTTTTTTTGTTGGCACATAAAAGTATACCAATCGAATTATTTAAGCTTTAGTCGATATAATTTCCGTTCAAACTTAAGATTACAATATAGCGCATTAGTTTTTTGTAATGATTTTTTGTGCTACAATCTTCTATCGCCCACACTTAATCGGCAGATTCACAAAAGTAAAGAGAATAAAAACAACTCGTTTTAGTAATGAAAGACTTTTAAATTCATATTGTATCCTTTATTATGCATAAAAAGAGGTTACTCCCGCTGCTGTTAATTTTATTCGCTATTGTCATTGTAATAGGCGTCGCGGCAGTCTTGCTCTATCACCCAAGCACAACTTCTAACAGTTCGCAAACCTCTAATTTAGCCACTTTTACAGAAGTCGGTCTTCCCACAAGCACACCGTGGGCCCTTTCATATAATGGGCTTATAATTTCTTCTAATAACACAAAAATATCATTAAATTCTTCCGTCTTATCTTCTTTCGTCGTTTATAACGTCTCTATAGGTGGGCTTCTTTATACAGCGAACGTTACCATAACAAATCCAGACCCATCTGTGCTCGTAAACTTTACTAGATCAAATGAAGTCCTTAGCGAGAGAACGACCTTCACAGAATCCGGTTTGCCTTCTGGCACTGTGTGGTCCGTAATATATAATGGAGTGATATCTTCTTCGAATTCTACGTCTATGAGTGTAAGAGGCGTTACGGGCAGTTATCAATTTTTTGCCATGCCAGCATTTGTCGGTGGAGTGAGCTTTTTCCCTGCCCCGCAGTCAGGAAGTCTACAAGCAGGTTCATCACAATTGATAACTTTTGCTAATCAAGTTTCGGATTTAACAACGACTTTCACGGAATCTGGATTACCTTCTGGCGTCACGTGGACAGTAGTTTACAACGGCGTAACACAATCTTCGGTATATGAAATGTTATTCAGCGATGCTGCAGGCACTTATGACTTTACAGTCGGTAGCGTACAGGTTGGCAGCGCAGTTTATGCTCCTAATCCTTCTTCTGGACAATTGGCTGCGGGGCTTCTAAAAGCAGTAGTTTTCTCACAATCTACAGCACAACAAAATGTAACTACTACTTTCACCGAATCTGGTCTTCCATCCGGATATGGCTGGAGCGTTACATACGCTGGATTAGAGCGTTCTAGTTCTGTCCTAACGTCTTCAATATCTTTCGTTACAGCATCTGGATCATTTAGTTATTCCGTGAGTGCGTTATCGAACTCCTCGGCCGGATGTTCCACGACTTACACACCTTCTCCTTCGTCAGGTTTGCTTGCTGCAGGAAGTTCTCAGCTAATAAGATTCTCTTCTTCAATGTCATGTACAACTACATTCACAGAAAGCGGACTGCCGGCAACGAATAGCTGGTCTGTGGTTTATAACGGAACGACAAAGTCAGCAAAAGCTACGTCTTCAATAACATTCACATTTGACAGCACATCGACTTATTCTTATTCGGTGTCTTCGCCTGCAGTTGTAAGCGGAAGCTGTACTACCTCTTATTCCGCTAGTCCTTCTTCAGGAACTCTGGCATCCGGATCTACTCAAGCAATCACATTTACTTCATCGGTTAGTTGCAGCAGCAGTGGTGGCGGTGGCAGCAGCCCAAGCTCTGAAGTCACCAAATTCACAGAATCTGGATTACCCGCCTATTCTTTAGCAGGCATTGGCAATTCCACCAATAACGAAGACATAGAAAGTTTATCGGTCTCTACAACTCCTGGCTTTGACCTTTACCTGTGCGCGGGCGGTGCTGGCAA
>JASHWD010000011.1 GCA_030044235.1 Candidatus Parvarchaeota archaeon
GAAGAATTTCCAGCCGTGACGGTTCCGTTGCTTGAAAATGCAGGCTTTAACGATGCAAGTTTCTCAAGGGTAGTGTCTCTTCGTATTCCTTCGTCCACTTCAAACATGTAATTTGGGGCCTTGATAGGCACTATCTCCTTGCTGAACTTTTTGCTGTCGGTGGCCTTGGCTGCCTTCATGTGGCTTTCTAATGCGAACCTGTCCTGTTCTTCTCTAGATATATTATATTTTGTACCTATTTTTTCTGCGATTGCACCCATATGAATCTCGTCATAACAATCCATAAGTCCGTCATTTAGCATGTCGTCTACTAGAGTCATGCTTCCAGCGTCCTTTCCGGCAGTTTTAGCCCTTTCTGAAAAGTCTTTTATGAAGATATTCCCTAGCTTGTTTATAGATCTAACGCCTTTAAGCGTATAAGGGGCATTACTCATGCTCTCCATCCCGCCCGCTATTATGATGTTGGAATTTCCTGATTCTATTTCCGCAGCGCTTAGAGCTATCGCTCTTAGACCGGATGCGCATAGCATGTTTATGTTGCAGGTGGAAACGCTGTCAGGAAGACCGGATCCTCTAACAACTTGTTTTGCGGGATTTTGACCCACGCCTGCAGATAACACTATTCCGCTGTTCAAAGCTTCAATTGAATTTTTATCGATTTTATTTCTTGATAATAGGTCCTTTACTACTTCTGATGCTATTTGAGGGGCAGTTAAAGAAGAAAGGGAGCCTAAAAATTTCCCAACCGCGCTTCGTCTGGCGTCTATAATGAAAACCCTCTCCATATCGAATAAATATTGCACCTGATTTAAATAAGTAGGTAAAAACTAGCTATGGAACGTTTATTTGACTACGAGTTCTGGGGATATGGTACTTCTTCTATAAAGCAAAATATGGCTATGGACGAGTATCTACTAGCACGTGCGGAGAAGAAAAAGAAGGCGACCATAAGGTTTTGGAACGTCAAAAAGGATGGAGTAGTCCTAGGATACGCGGAATCAGGAAGCGCAATAAAGGAAAAGGATAAAACGTTTGACATTGCTAGGCGTATAACCGGCGGATCTCATGTAGAATTTGATGAAAACTGTCTAGCTTATTCCTTTACTATTCCAAGAGACGCTAAATTTATCCATTTTGATGAGATGAGAAACTACTTCGCCAGCAAAATAGAGGAGTCTCTTGTAGAATTGGGTATAGAGACGATAAAAACCGACAACAAAGCTTCAACAATAAATATAAAAGGAAAGGTAGTAGCTAGCCATGCAATATTTTGGGGCATAAAAAGTGCGCTAATGCACGGCTTGGTTATAATAGACCCGTACGATGTGGATAAAATAGCAAGGAGAATGATACTGGGTGAAAGAAAGATCGGTAAGAACTTATATACGGAATACGAAGCTCTAAAACAGATACCTGCACTTTCGGGAATCGTAAAAGAAAAAGATGAATACCTGAATAAAATTTTGAGAAGAGAACACGTTAAGAAAATTCTTTCCAAAAAAATATTAGAAAAAATAGCCGGTAGCGTTTATGATAAAAAGAGGACTAATCAAGCCGTTTCTGGAGAGGCACAAAAAATATTGGGAACAAGACATTTAGGAGAATCCTGGCTGGAAGAACGTAACCCGCCTTATACAGAAAAAGAGGTAGAAACTATACCTGGTGAAGAGCTCAATGGCGATCTAAAGAGTGGTTTAGGATATTGTATGTATATACAGGTCCCGGACAAAGACTTCGCAAAAATGGCAGAGCCGTCGGATTAATATCTATTTGCCATAGAAAAAATGCAGCCCGCGATCAAGACCGCCTTCTGTAACTTCTTCTATCGATTCGCTAAAAGTTGGATGGACATGTATAGTGTCTGCGATGTCTTCTAAGCTAGCGCCCATTTCGATCGCCAAAGCTGCTTCTGAAATTATAGTAGCAGCCGAGTGCCCGACTATCTCGATGCCTTTTACTATATTTTTTGAATCTGATGCAACCTTTACAAAACCGTTTGTCTTGTCAAGGGCTATTGCGATTCCCAGCGCGCTTAATGGGAATTTAGTTACTTTTATTCCCGGCTTCTCTTCTATACTTCCAGCTATTGCTATTTCTGGGTCAGAGAAGACAGCGGCAGGTACGACTAAGTTATCATAGCCCGAAGGAAGTCCCGCTACAACTTCCGCGGCAACCACGCCCTGTCTTATTGCTCTGTGAGCGAGAAGCGGTCCGCCGTTTACGTCTCCAACTGCCAGGACATTCGGATCAGTAGTGATTAGTCTATCGTCTACCTTTATGAAACCATTTGGGTCTAAACTTACCTTTGTATTGTTTAAGCCAAGGTCAACCGTGTATGGTGAAAGTCCTACTGAGACTACAATAACGTCAAATGTTGAATTTGTTCCATCGCTTAGCTTCACGGTTTTGCCCGCTTTTGAAATAGGAGTTACTCCGGCTTTAATGTTTACCCCAAGCTCTGTAAGTTTTTTCTTAATAAGGGCCGAAGCGTCTTTATCAAAATTAAAAAGAATATCAAATTTTTCCGCTATTGTCACCTTACTCCCTAGTTTAGCATAAAGTGTTGCTATTTCTACGCCGACGTATCCGCCGCCTATTATTAGCATGCTGGCCGGAACTTTATCAAGCATTAAGGCTCTTTTGTAATCAAATATGTCCTCCCCGAATTCAAAACCCTTTAAAACGGTAGGTTCTGAGCCGGTAGCTATTATAGCTTTTTTGAATTCTATTGTATCTCCCGTGCTAAGTCTTAGGGAATTTGAAGACGTAAAGGTTGCTGTCCCCTTTACAACTTCTATTTCATGCGATTTGCAAAGAAATGAAACGCCACTCTCTAGCTTGTTCGAAACATCTATTCTCCATTGTAGCATTTTCTTTGCGTCTACGGAGATCGAACCAACGTTTATTCCAAATTTACCAGCGTTTTTTATGTCATAGAACATGTCTGCTATGTGTAAAAGAGTTTTAGAAGGTATGCATGCATAGTTAAGGCAATGCCCACCAAGCCTATCCTTCTCTACCAATATAACACTAAGTCCCAATTCGGCTGCGCGTATCGCTGCTGTATATCCTCCAACGCCCCCACCTATTATTGCTAGATCAGTTTGTTCAGGAAGAGAACCTACTACCATGAATTTCCCTCAATTTTCATAATCAAAGCTTTAAAAAACTGGGATCTTGCAAACGTTTTATTATAGAATTTGTAAACCTCACCCCATCCGCTCCGTCAACTACTCTGTGATCATAAGACAATGAAATCGGCAAGATTTTTCCCGCCTTTATTTGTCCGTTATCCACAACAGCTGCATCCCTTAATAGATGTACGCCTAAGATTGCGACTTCTGGAGGGTTTATCATCGGAACAGAGAGGTAACCGCCACCGAGACTGCCCACATTTGTTATAGTAAAAGTGCTGTCTCGCATTTCATCGATACTTATTGTGCCATTTAATGCTTTCTGATGGAGATCCTCTAAGTCTTTCGCTAGGTCTACAATATTTTTCTTGTCCGCGTTTTTTATGACTACAACTCTTAGTCCATCTGGAGAATCAACCGCAATGCCTATGTTATAATATTTTTTTATTATTACCTCACCAGCTGCGCCGTCATAGCTAGAGTTAACACGCTGATTCTCCTTGAGCGCCTCTACCGCCGCTTTTATTATGAAAGACATTAGAGTCAGTTTGGTTGAATATTTTTGTTCTACCTCTTTCTTCATACTATTCAGAGCAGCGAAAAGCGCGTTTGCATTTACAAGGTCCATGTGCGCTGCTCTAGGAATCTTAGCCGATTCTTCCATGTTCTTTGCTATAGCTTTTCTAATCTGCGTTAACTTTACTCTTTCTACTTCTCCAGAGAACATCTGCTTTGAAGGTGAAACTGAAGTTTCCGGAGTAGTTCTAGGTTTACTTGCAATGGCCGTTACGTCGTTTTCCATTATTCTACCACCGGGCCCGCTACCGGTTATATTATTTATATCGAGGTTAAGTTCACGTATCATTTTTCTAACCGACGGCGTAGCAATCACTTCTTTGGATGCCATAGCTTGTGGAGCCACCTCTTGTCGTGGCAAATTCCCACTTGCAGGTCCTTTTTCTATGGTTAATGTAGCTTTACTTGCGGGCGCCTTGAAATTTTTTAAATCGGCAGGGGTACCAATGTAAGCTATTACATCTCCTAGATGAACTGTCGTATTCTCTTGGGCGTTTATTTTGACTGTTCCGCCTATAGGCGCAGGGACGTCAACTATTGCCTTATCAGTTTCTACTTTTACAATTGCTTGGTCCTCCTTAACATTTGTTCCGTCTGGCACGAGCCATTTTCTAATGTGGCCTTCGGTTATTCCTTCTCCAACGTCTACAAATTTTAATTCTTTCATATCTAAGAGGACATTATTTTATCTATTGCATCTGATACTTTTTTCTCGTTAGGAATATAAAATTGTTCGTAACTTGGGAATGGATAAGGTAGGCTAGGTGATGCGACCCTAAGAATCGGTGCGTTTAGTTTGAACAAAGCTTTTTCGGAGACGCGGGCGGCTATCTCAGCGCCAACCCCAAAAGAAAGTTCGGCTTCGTGTACTATCATTACTCTGCCAGTCTTTTCTGCGCTTTGGATTATAGTCTTCTCATCTAGCGGGTTTATAGTACGCAAATCGATAACTTCTGCGTTTATACCTTTTTTTGAAACAACGTTGTTTACTATAGGAACCATAGTTCCGTATGTTACGATGGTAAGATCGGTACCTTCCCGTATTACATTAGCTTTTCCTATCGGAACCTCGTAAGAGCCTTCGGGTATTTCCTGTCTGAAAAGCCGATATAACCGTGTTGGTTCTAAGAATAAAACCGGATCTTCCATATGCATAGCTCTTATAAGTAGCCCTTTTGCATCGTAAGGATTGGATGGTTCCAAAATAATCAAGCCGCCGCTGTGTGCATAATAAGCCTCGGGACTTTCTGCGTGGTGCTCTAACGTTCTTACTCCTCCACTAACCGGTGTCCTTACTACCATTGGAACTTTCCAAGCCGACCTAGTTCTGCTTCTATATCTTGCTGCGTGACTTATCAATTGGTCAAATGCAAGATACATGAATCCTGCAAACTGTATTTCTGCAATCGGGTGCAAACCGGATAAAGCCATACCTATTGAAGTGCCGACTATGCCAGCTTCTGAAAGGGGCGTGTCAATAACTCTTTGTTCTCCGTATTTAGCGAGCAGTCCTTCCGTTACCCTGAAAACACCACCATCTCTGCCGACATCTTCTCCCAATAATATTGCTTTTTCATCATCACGCATCACTATATCTAATGCGCTATTTATCGCTGTGTTCATGTTTGACATCATATCAATCGTTTCCCTGCTGCCAGAACCCAGAGTTTATTGCAGCGTTCTCTTCGTCTTTCAATGTGTCTGGCATAAAACTGTAAATATGTTCAAATACGTTTTTTGGATCTAGTTTGAATTGTTCTGATTTTTCAACGGCTTCATTTATAAGTTTCGAGTTATTTGCTTCCATATCCACTTGCTTTGCATCGTTCCATAGCGCTTTCTTTTCCAAGTAAGTCCTTACTCTTTTCAGCGGGTCTCTTTTTAGCCATTCGTCAACTTCTGCTTCTGTTCTATATTTTGTAGGATCATCAGAGGTTGTGTGAAAGCCGAGTCTGTATGTTATAGCTTCTATTAGAGTCGGAGTTTCCTTTGCCTTCTCTAATGCATCATGCGTAGCTTTGAAAACCGCCAATGGGTCATTTCCATCGACTTGTATCCCTTGAAATCCCGCAGCAATCGCTTTTTGTGCAAGTGTTGAAGCCGTTGTTTGTTTACTTATTGGCGTAGATATTGCCCACTGATTATTTTCTATTATAAAGACAACCGGAACTTTTAATTCTCCTGCGAAATTCAGGGCTTCGTAGAAATTTCCTTCAGAAGTCCCGCCATCTCCTACATAAGTCAAAACATTCGCACCAGTTTTTAGATATTTTTGTCCAAAAGCCAATCCAACCGCGTGTAGTAATTGCGTAGCCACAGGAACGATGTAAGGAGTAGCGTTTATCGCCTTAGTAGCGGCCATCCCGTCTTCGTAGCCTTTCCAATAAAGCATAAAGTCGTACATAGGCAGTCCTCTTACAAAATAAGACCCATGCTGCCTGAAATTTGGCACTAATATGTCTTTTTTTGCCATTGCCATGGCGCTGCCGATTTGAGTAGCTTCTTCACCTAAAGATGGCCCATAAGTGACGGCTCGTCCCTGTCTTTGTAGACTTATCATCTTTGAGTCTGCGGCTCTCGTTAAAGACATCCACTTGTACATTTCTATTATCTTAGAATCATCTATGTAATTCGGCATCTGTGAATTGTCAATTAAACCGTTTTCATCCATTATCTGGAGATAATTTACAGAACCTTCATATACTTTCTTTAGCATTATATCCTCGATAATTTTTACTTGAAGCTTTTTAGTTAAATACATTTAAATTAGTCAGCCAATTATACTAGTTATAATTCTATGGTGGTCAGCAGGCTTCAAAGATTAATGAAAAAACTCGGCTTTAAGTCAGGCAGCAACCCGCGTTATTACGATGCTTTTCATAGTTGGACAGTAAAAAATCAGTCAAAGTTTTATTCTGCAGCTTTAGAAGATATTTCATTTAATTGGATGAATAAACCAACCAAGATACTGGAATATGAAACTTCAGATCCAATATGGAAAGCAAGGTGGTTTATCGGCGGGAAAGCAAATGTATACAATATGTGCGTAGAGGAACAAATAAATAGAGGAAGGGGAAATTCTTTAGCATTGATCTGGAGACGAGAGGATGGGGAAGAGCTGCAACTTACATTTAGCGAAGTAAAAGAAAAGGTAGAGCTTATAGCAGGTCTCCTAAAAAAAGAAGGAATAAAGCAAGGGGACAGAATTGTCGTTATATTACCGTCTTCTCAATTTGCTTATCTACTTTTCTATGCTTCCCAAAAAATCGGAGCAGTTTTCGTTCCTATACCCACCGAGATAATGGATTTGGCTTTAATCAAAAGATTAACAATGACAAAACCAAAGCTGATATTTGCAGCTAAAAGCTTCCTTTACAATCACAAGGAGATAGAATACCTTCAAAATTTTTCTCGGGTTTTAGATAAATTCAAATCTCTTGAGAATTTAGACCCGAAGTTAATAGTAGTAGACTACATCAGAAAAACCACCAACACAACAAACGTTTTACCCCAAAACTCTGTCGATTACGATTACTGGATAAGCCAAAAAGCAAGCTCCGTTGCCGTAACAGAAAAACTATCTAGTAAGGACGTGACTATGGTGCTATTCACTTCTGGAACAACTGGGACGCCTAAAGGCACAATGCATACTTATTGCGCACTTATAGAAGATCTTATAGAGAGCGCTTATGCATCTAATTTAAACGCCGGGGACCGGTTTCTTTGGTATACTAGTCCTGGATGGATGATGTTTCCTTGGTTAGTTATGGGTACCAATAGTCTTGGTGCTACCGCAGTATTATACGATGGATCTCCAATAGTAAACGGAAGCGGAACTATGCTTAAATTAGTAGAAACTTTGAGGCTTACTCACTTGGGCCTCGCGCCACCACTAATTTTAGATATAATAGACGCTCTAAAAATCACTAAAGACTTCAAAAAACGTCTGGCTTCGCTTAGAGAGATAAGATATACCTCTGCGCCGCTAGCTAAAAACTTGGCAAATAAACTTGCACGATTTGGTTATCCGCCGGCAGGAGTTTGCGGCGGAACAGATGGATGTTTTGCCTATGCAAGCGGAAATCCGATAACTGAAAGAAAGGACACAACTATGATGCCAGGTTTGGGAATAGATGTTCACGTGTCCGTAAATGAAAACGGAACTTGGCGTGAAGCTAAATTTGAAGAGCTGGGAGACCTAACAATAAAAAGTCCGTTTCCTTCGATGAACGTAGGGTTGTTAAACGATGATGAGGAGAAAACTATGTTTAGAAACGCTTATTTCAATTATAACAATGGAGTTAAAAATATTCTTGGGGGCGAGACCAATTTTTGGATACACGGCGACCTTGCGTCATTTGATAAGAAAATGCGCCTGACTGTACATGGGAGAGCAGATGATCTTCTAGTAATCCACGGAAACAAACTAAGTCCTAGTGATGTTCAAGACGCAGTACTAAAAGAAAACGAAGAGGTATCTGAAGTAGTACCCATATCTTTGTCCATAAAAGAAGGAGATGGTGGAGAACTAATCATATTTGCGGTATTAAAACCAGAATTTGCAACCGGTTCAGAGGATAATCTGCAAAGAATAGCAGAAAGAATAAAAGACAGCATTAAAAATAGAGTAAATAGATTGGCTAAACCCTACGAAGTTTTCTTTGTTAGTGATATACCTTATACTATAAACAATAAGCCTGCCTTTAGACTGATAAGAGACGCATTTATGGGAAAAGCAATTGGTGATACATCGACCATAAAAAATAAAGGAAGTGTAGATAGTTTCATATCTATAGGCAAGAGTTTTATGCAGAAGAAGAAAAACTAAATTTATTAACCCGCTCGATGTTTATATCTTGTTAGAGTATGAAAAGCTCACGAAAGGTCTATATAATTTCTGGGGGTGTGACTAAATTTGCGAAAGCCCATCCAGACATGGATTTCAGACTGATGGTCAAAAAAGCTTATGACTATGCGATGGCCGATGTTCCAGCAATAAAGACACGTGATATAGACAGCAGCAGGATATCTTACTTCTCAGACCATTTTACTCGACAGTTAAAAGCCGCCTCTATGGTCCAAGATTACCTTGGCTTAAACCCAAAAGATTCAAGAAGAATTGAATGGGGGGGCGCAACGGGAGGTCAATGTATACAAGCCGGCTGGGAGACTGTAGCAAGTGGCCGCAGCGATGTTTGTCTCGTCGCAGGATTTGAGACCATGTCGAGAGTCGAGACTTGGAAGGGAAATGAGTTCATAGCACTAGCTTCTGACACCAATTTTGATTACCCGGTCGGAGGTTTTTACACAGGTTATTACGCGTTGATGGTGCAAAGGCATATATACAAATTTCTAAGAAAGACACGCTTCGCTGGAATTAAAGACGAAAAGATGGCCCAAGAAATGGCAACAAGAGAAGCAATGAGAATAATGGCTATGGTTTCGGTAAAAAATCACATGAATGCAACTGCGAACCCGTATTCACAATATCCAAATAAACTAACCGTCGACGACGTTCTGAAAAGTGAAATGATTTCTTATCCTATAAATAGACAATCTATTTGCACAATGAGCGATGGGGCGGCAGTATTACTTCTTGCTTCTGAAGATGTAGCTTTCAAATACACAGATAAGCCAGTTCTTATAAAAGGAGTGGGTTGTGGAACTGACACTATGAGACTTGCGGATAGACCACACGGGGAAGTTCCACGATTTCCTTGGGAGAAAAAGAGTGATTATGAGAATCTAGATTACCCAGGGGTTCACTCATTTAGAGCCGGAAGAGCCGCGGCTTTAGAAGCGTATAAGCACGCAGGAATAAAAGACCCCAAAAAAGAGTTGAGTTTTGTGGAACTTCACGATGCTTATGCTAGTTCTGAAATACAAACTTATGAAGATATCGGATTGTGCAAATACGGCGAAGGTTATGATTTCGTAGAAAGTGGGCAGCCTTTCCTTAAAGAAATTGACTATAAATTAGATCTTAAAAATAAAGGGATAATCCCGGTAAATCCTTCGGGTGGTCTTATAGCATGCGGACATCCGGTAGGCGCTACTGGAATAATGCAAGGTGTGTTCGCATTTTGGGAGCTACAGAATAGCATAAAAAAACACTTCGGGAATAGTACTCTCCAGATAAAAGACGCAAAACGGGGACTTATACATAGCCATGCTGGCACAGGCAGCTCCGTAACAGTCAGCATACTAGAGGCGGTAAAACATGATTAAAAAGTTTGGTAAGTTCAAGGATGTAATGAAAGAAATCAAAAAGAACGGTGCCGCCCTATACGAAGACCCTTCCGGGACCGAAGATTTAGTTATATCTTCTCCTTACCAAATAAATTATATACATAGCTATGCAGAAGATTCAAAGTTTTTTATCGAGCTTACAAAAGGTAAGCTTTTCGGAAGCAAATGCAGAAAATGCGGTTACAAATATGGTACGCCCAGAAGTCACTGTATGGAGTGTGGTAGCGAAACCGACTGGATGGAATTGCCATTGAAGGGAAAAGTACATTCTTGGACTACATGTTATTTTGGCAGCGAAGAATTTCTAAAAGAGACGCCTTTTAACCTGGTTTTAGTAGAATTTGATGGGGTAAACACACCTTTTTTATCTAGGCTTGTCGGCGCTAAAACTGAAGACATTTACATAGGTATGGACGTCAAAGCGGAGTTCAAAAAGACGCCTAGGTATTTAGTTTCCGATGTTTATTTTGTTCCGGTAAAGTGATTTATCTGCAGGTTTTTAATCTACATCAACAGGCTTTTTAATCGTTAATGCTTTACTTATGGATGGAACAGAGGTTCCAGCGACACGTTAAAGAGCTAAAAGAGCTCGGCAGGATTACTGAAGAACATGTTAGGCTGGCAGAAAATGCTGATAAAGCCGCCGAAGAGCTTTACTATCAAGAAATAGATTCTTATCTTAGACGAGAAGTAAATGTAAGCAACCATATAAAAGTTTTCAAAAAACACGGCTTGATGGGTATACAAGTCCCTAAAAAATACGGAGGTGCCGGAGGCGATGCCTATTCCCTAGCTCTGGCATTCGAGAGAATCGGCCAAGTAGGCATGGGTCCGCTTACATTCTTAGATGTTCAGAATTGTCTAACGGAATCCACACTTATGCGCTGGGCAAATGAAAAACAAAAGGAAAAGTATCTAGTTCCTCTCGCAAAAGGGGAAAAAACCATGTCATTTTGTCTTACAGAACCGGAGTTCGGTAGTGACCCTAGCTCTTTAAAAATGGAATTCGCCGAAGAAAAAGGCGGAGTTAGGATAAACGGTGAGAAATATCTTATAACTAACGGCTCTGTTGCCGATTCTTTTATCGTGTTCGCTAGAAACAAAGAAAAAGGAATCTCCGCGATAATAGTTGATAGAGATGAACACGTAAAGTTAGAAACCGAAATAAACCAAAAGATGGGCCTTTTCACGTCAGATACTACATTATTAAAGTTTGAAAACGTTTTTGCTCCAAAAGAAAACCTACTCGGAGAATTTGGAAAAGGCTTATCGGTTGCTTATACCGGTCTACTTAGCGGGCGCTTAGGAATAGCGTCTGGTTGTGTCGGAGCTATTGAAGACTGTCTAAATTCCGCAGTTTCAAGAGCAACGGAAAGAGTTCAATTCGGAAAACTTATAGGAAAACACCAGTTGGTTCAGCACAGAATATCAGTAATAGAACAGAACCTCGAAAGCGCTAGGCTGTTGGTGGATAAGGCAGCTTACTGGAAACAAAAGCACGACAGAAATCCAGACGATCAAGAACTTCGAAGAGAGGCCGATCATAATATTACACTAGCTAAAGTCATTGCTACAAACGCTGCTTCCGAAGCTGCCGATAATGCGGTTCAATTATTTGGGGGATTTGGATACTCAATTCTCGCTCCGCCGGGTAGACATTACATAGACGTTCGCGCTTCCAGAATATATGAAGGTTCTAATGATGTACTAGAGTTAAAGCTTGCTTCTGACCTATTAGGTAAAGATTTTGAAGCGTATAGATAAAAAAATCTGATAAAATGGAAAAACCAAGCTTTTGGCAGAAAAAGATCGATGAACTTTCAAAAGATTTTGCGCATAAGAACAATAAGTATGACCGTTGGGAAAAAACCGTGCTTCGGGATTGGATTCCTGGAAACGAGCTAAAAACTAAAAGCGAAAAATTAACTTACTCTGCAGAAGACGCGCAAGGCTCTGATGACGAGATGCCCGGGGTATATCCTTTTACACGTGGGATCTATCCAGACATGTATAATGGTAAGATTTGGTCGATGAGAATGTTTTCTGGTTTTGGCACACCTGAAGACACCAATGCTAGACTAAAATATCTTCTTCAACACGGAGAAACCGGACTGAGCATTGCTTTTGATGAACCAACTCTTTATGGAATCGATTGTGATGATAAAAGGGCCGAAGGTGAAGTTGGTAGATGCGGAGTTAATGTAACTACACTCAAGGATATGGAAGTAATTTTTGATGGAATTCCATTGGATAAAGTTAGTACTTCGATGACAATAAACGCACCTTCTATAATTATATTCGCTATGTTCGTAGCCGTAGCAAAAAAGAAAGGGATACCTATAAATTTACTAACAGGAACTCTTCAGGCAGATATGCTAAAAGAATACATCGCACAGAAGGAGTGGATATATCCGCCAGAAAAGCATCTTCGGATGATTAGAGATATAATGTTGTTCTGCACAGAAAAAATTCCAAAATGGAATTACATAAGTGTTTCCGGTTATCATATAAGAGAGGCAGGCGCTACAGCCATCCAAGAACTTGCATTCACTTTAGCGGACGGCTTTTATTATGTTGACATGGGGATAAAATCAGGTCTTAAAATTGAAGACTTTGCACCGAGGATATCTTTCTTTTTTGACTCTTCTATAAACTTTTTTGAAGAAATAGCAAAATTCAGAGCTGCAAGAAGGATTTGGTCCACAGTTATGAAGGAAAAATATGGAACAAACGACCCGCGTTCATTAAAACTCAGGTTCCATACTCAGACTTCTGGGTATACTCTAACCTGGCAACAACCGCTAAATAATATAATTAGAACGACAACAGAAGCGCTTTCAGCTGTACTTGGCGGCACTCAAAGCCTGCATACAAATTCTTATGATGAAGCACTTGCATTGCCTACTGAGGAAGCTGCGAAAGTGGCTCTTAGGACCCAGCAAATAATAGCCGAAGAAACCGGGACAACCGAAGTAGTTGATCCGCTCGGTGGCTCGTATTATATTGAAAACCTTACGAAAAGGATGGAGTTAGAAGCTTATAAATATTTTGAGAAGATAGATCAAATCGGCGGCATCCTCCAAGCAATAAAAGAAGGTTATCCTCAGAAAGAAATTGCAAATTCATCATATGAAAGACAGAGAAGACTGGAAGCCCACGAAG
>JASHWD010000012.1 GCA_030044235.1 Candidatus Parvarchaeota archaeon
ACTTTTGAGCAAGCGATGAAAAGCTTTCCCCGCCCTTCAAAAGGTTCATTACCTCTTCCGCAGAAGCCTGCGTTTTTACTAGAATGTGTGCGCATCTTATTTTATCCGCCATAAAATTGTATCTACCTCCGATTATTTAATGATTACTTTTGACAAACTATTAATATCAAGCGTTGTCAATTATCTCAAATGACCGCGCCATCTCAAAGAAGCCTCGACGATATAATCGAACGAATATACAACGACAAAAAACCGGAAGTTAGAATAATATTAAAAGACAACGGAAGCGGCCTTCCTATCGGTTATAACCCATTCACAAACTCTGTAGAAGTCAGCCCATCCGTTGTCAAAGCAATGGAAATTGGTTACGAAAAGGGCAGTCTCCATACAATACTATGTCTTTCCAGAGGCGTAAGAACCCTGCTGAATCACGAAATTGGACACTATTACCAGGCGCAGACAATAGCCGGACTAATAAAGGATGAATTGATATTGCAAGGAAAATACACGGCTAAAAGAGCTGAATTAATTTCTAAACTTGGAAAAGAGGATGTTAACGGCTATTTCAAGTTTCGTAACTTTTTTATGCTCTATCCGATAGGAAAAGCTTTCAAGAAAGTATTTTCAAAGTATATGGACAGCGCAGAAGCTGGAGCGACTTTATACGCTCTGAGTATAAGTAAAAATCCTACTGACGATTACGGTTCATCTATAGGCTTGACTTTAGCATACCTCGCAAAAAATGGATGGAACAAGAAAATGAGGATACGAACGAAAGTTTCAGACAACGATTTATCTTCGCCAGCCGGCGCCTACAAAGTAGAATATAAAAGGTGGACCGAAGCTTCCTTAGAGGAGCGCATGGATTATTTAGTATACCAATTATTAAGACACCACTGTTCGAATCGTTTCAAGGACGCGAAATTCGTTGAAGGCGTTTCTAATCTGTATTACGGTAAAAAGAAAGACTTTAGCGATATAGACATTGGCAAAGCCGTAATGAACGGAAAAATAGCCGCAAGAAGATTGATAAAAGAAATGGATTCTTTAGGAATCGAATTTTAACTATTATTTTTACATTCAGAATATTATAATTCACCTTTAGTAGTTTTGCGCCACAATGACTTGTTAGAGCTTTGTTAATTGCGTCTTTCTTTAACAAAAAGCTTTTTATACTATACCAATTATATAAATAATTGATTCTGATAAAATCTATGGACTCAATAAAGACAGGTACCACAACGTTAGGCTTGATATACAAAGACGGGGTCGTCCTAGCTGCAGATAGGAGGGTTTCTGCAGGAAACTTAGTTTTTGGGCACTATGAAAAGATTGCCAAGCTAAGCAATAGCATGGGCATAACAATGGCCGGTTCGGTGGCCGATGTACAGACTCTTATAAAGATAATGCAATCCGAGATAGCGCTTTACGAAATACGGTCTGGTAATAAAATGACCACAAAAGCTGCGGTAGGTTTGTTTGCTACCATACTTTTTAACAATAGATTCTCACTAATAGGCAGCGGCTTCATAGTCGGTGGCTATGACACAAAACCAGAAATATATAGTTTAGAGACCGCGGGTTCTAAATTACCAGACAGATACGCATCGATAGGTAGCGGAAGCGTTGTCGCTCTGGGCGTATTAGAATCAGAATACAAGGACGACATGCAGGAAGAGGACGCGATAAAACTTGCTCACAGAGCTATTTCTACAGCAATAAAAAGAGACGTTTATACCGGTGATGGCGTCGATGTAGTATTAGTAGACAAAAAGGGTTATAGAAAATTATCAGATGCTGAAGTAAGCAAAGCCCTTGCTTCTAAGTAAGTTGGATCCTAATTAGTTATTTTTAGTGGGTTTTATGGAAATTAAAAAAGATATAATCGAACTTATCGGAGATGCTTCGCTTGTAGAGGACATAAACTTCGAAGTATCGAATATAATTGTGTATACTAAAAATAGAAAATTCTTTCTTGGCTGCTCTGATTTAATAAAAACTATGGTCAGCAAAGAGAAAAAGAGGATAGAAGTAAGGCTTGACCCGTCGCTGTTGATGGACGAAAAGGAGGCCGAAAGTGCGATAACAAAAATTGTCCCAAAAGAGGCGGACCTAAAGGAGATGTGGTTCGATAGAGATAGAAGTGTTGTGTCTTTAGAGGCAGTAAGACCAGAGATGATAACAAGCAACAATAAAAAAACGATAAACGAGATACGTGAAGAGACAGGTTGGTCCGTTTTTCTTAGTAGATATCCCTTAATAAAATCAGACGTGCTAAGGGCAATAAGAGAGATGCTTTACTCCAGTTCAAAATTTAGAAGAAAATTACTTAATTCAATTGGAGAAAAGATATACAACTCCAAATTTGACGTAAACGACAGGTATTGGGTTAGACTGAGCGCGCTTGGCGGTTTTAGACACGTGGGCAGATCCTGCATGCTAGTTCAAACTCCAATAAGCACGATAATGCTTGATTGCGGAATTGATGTAAGTAATTCTAGAGAATCTGTCCCAAGAATAGATGCTCCTGAATTTGATATATCAAAATTAGATGCCGTAGTAATAACGCACAGCCACTTGGACCACTGCGGTTTTCTGCCGGCCCTGTACAAATACGGTTACAAAGGACCAGTTTACTCTACGCTTCCTACAAGAGACGTAATGACCTTACTTCATCTTGATTATATAGCTCTTGGTAACAAGACTAATACCAAAGCGATGTTTGATGTCGCTGACATAAAAGAAATGCTAAAATATTCGATACCTCTCTCATATAGAGAAGTAACAGACATAACTCCAGACATAAGAGTAACATTGCATAATGCCGGACACATCCTTGGCTCTGCAATGGTACACTTAAATGTTGGCAGCGGGTTTTATAACATTCTTTATACCGGTGACTTCAAGTATGCAAATTCAAAAACTTTAAACAAAGCCGATAATATTTTTGACAGAGTGGAAGCCTTGATAATGGAAAGTACCTACGGGGGCGATCAGGATCAGCAGCCGTCTAGGGAAGATGCGGAACAATTTTTCTTGGACATAATAACCAAAACTGTAGAGAAAAAAGGCAAAGTGCTTGTACCAGTCCTAGGAGTTGGACGCGCGCAGGAATTGATGCTATTGATTGAAGAGTGGGAAAGATTCGGCCTTATGCCGGATATTCCGGTTGTCGTAGACGGTATGCTTTGGGATGTTACCGCGATCTATACAGCTTATCCTGAGTTTATGAATACCGAAACAAAGAAAAGAATAATCGAACACAATAGTAACCCATTCATATCGCCTAACTTCAAACACACCGTTAGTGAAGAAGAAAGACAGCAAATACTCGCCGGGGGGCCGGCTATAATAATCGCAACGTCCGGAATGCTAAACGGGGGGCCGTCCTTAAGCTACTTCGCAAATCTCTGCGAAGACGAAAGGAATTCTGTGGTTCTTGTTTCTTATCAGGGCGCTGGAACTTTGGGAAGAACTCTACAAAACGGCGGAAGAGACGTTGACATAGAACTTAACGGGAAGATTAGACATTTTACAGTAAATTCACTTATATATTCTATAGAAGGATTTTCCGGTCATTCGGATAGAAACCAGCTTGAAAGGTACATAAATGACATAAAACCAAAGCCAAGAAAGCTGATACTGGACCACGGCGAAGAGAGCAAAATAATCTCACTTTCGCACTTCATGCGAAAAAGATTCAAGATAGAGACTCTTGCACCGCATGTTTTAGATGCGCTAAGATTGAAATGAGACTTGGGCCATTTCTTAACTAAAGTTTTTAATATATGATAATTTACGTATTAGTATGAGCGGTCGAAATAAAACTATCGTCATAGGTCTAAGTTCTCTACCCGGTGGAGGAAAAGATTATATAGCTGATATTTTAATTGAAGACTACGGCTTCTACAAGGTTTCTCCAGGAGACATAACAAGAGAATTATTAAGACAGGCTAGTAAGACCATAACGATGACTCGCGAAATCCAGGAGCAACTTACAAAAGACCTGATTAAAAAATACGGTCAAAATTATTTAATGGAGCTTTGTTATAGAAAGATCCTTAAATCAAAGAAGAGTAGGATAGTAATCCCAGGACTAAGATACTCATCTGATGTTGAATTTTACAGAGAACATTTTGATGGGACTTTTGCCAATTTATTCGTATACGCATCTAAGAAAACGCGATATGCTAGATTAACATCTAGAAACAGGGAGGACATGCCATCTTCATACGCGGAATTCAACAGGCAGGACACGGCCCAGGAAAAACGATACAACCTAAGAAAAACTAAAGATGTTTCAGATTATAAAATAAACAACGAGCATAAAAATAAAAGACAATTGAGGTCTGAACTAGAAAAAATACTAGAAAAACTTTCTTAATGCTTGTCTTCTAAGATGGCGTTTTGTATTTCTAGATATCCGGTTTTATCCTTTTCATTCCAAATCTTCGCGTAACTTCCAATCTCTATTCTATTTTCGAAAATCGGACAATCTATAACGAGGCTTTCATATTCTCCTCCTTCGCCTGAAACGTTTATACCGAACTTCTTATTCAGTTTTACCAATTCCGCAACAGCTGATTCATCGAGAATCCTACCGAGCCAGTCTTTGCCCAGTCCGTCCGCAGCTACTTTTATTATGATTATCTTAAAATCAGATTTCAGCAAGGTCCTTAGATATTCTTCTTGGTTCACTCCCCAAATCGGGGCTATGCTTTTCATCCCGATCTCCTCGCACATATTGTCTACTCTCGACTTCTGGTATCTGCTTGCTATAGCACCGCTTACTATACCATCTAAGTGATATTTTGCTTTCATTTTTTTAAGAAAGGACTCCATATCTGTAAGCTCCATCTCTTTTTCTCCTTTCGTGTAGAAACGTTCTAGAGGGATTCCTAAAGATTCCGCCTGCTTATCTAAAAGTTTAGAACCCACTGTGTGGAACATGTATGAGTCTTTATTTTCTGAGTCGGCGTTTATCAGACAGCTTATCTCATTTTCCTTAGAAGCTAAAAATAAAGAATAAGTAGAGTCTTTTCCGCCCGTGAATAACGCACCTAGTCTCATCTTTATGTCCAGCAGTCTGGCGCGTATGACATTTCGACTCTTACCTTTGAAACTTCGTTCGGAAGCTTTATCCTTACGCCGGCCGCCTCTCTTATGTGGTGAGGCACTTTATATTCGTAGACTCCTGGAGAGGTCTCCCTTAATTCTGAAAGGTCCATATAAGATCTGCGCTTAAGCTTTGTTATGTGAAGTGTTAATTCTCCGGTTTTATCATTATAATTGCTCTTTGTCAACTCGAATCTTCGTTGAAAATACGGAAGGACTAAATATTGTTCCTTTTCAAATAGCCAACGCCTGGATGTTTTAATATAAGGGGTCGTGTTCTGCTCTACTGTGCCGAAAAGAGCGCTCATGTTGGCTGCCGTAACGCCGACGTGTGAATGGATTGTTGCAATGCCGCTTTTTCCGACGGCTGTCGCAAAGCGGTGTAAAGACGTCATTTTTTCATTTTTTACATTCTCAAAATCAAATATATCCCACCTTGTATATACTTTATCGAGTAATTCGGTCAAATCAACCATATAGGAATATTCCAGATATTATTGAATATATAAAGCTTTCTAGAACGTCTCCAAAGTATAAGATTTGCCAAATGAAAATTTATAACCACCAAAATCGTAAACCTTATATGCAAAATAGCATATTAATGCCTGATGAAAAAATTATCAATTACAGGAAGCCGTCTATTTTAGGCGAACAAAAATTCTGGCTTGGCGCCATAATACTGGCATTTTCCTTGGTTTGCTTTGTAATTTTTTCTATTTTATATCCGCAGTATAACTCTACACTTTCTAACATCCATAATTCTTTCCCTATCTTAGGTATCGGTAGCGGCGTTTCCCCGCTTAACAGCATCCCACTATTGCCTACAGTTCTCTTAATTATCGGTTTTGGATACTTATTATACGCTGAATTTGAGGTATACTTTAAAGAATTTACGATAACAAATATGCGCATAATATTCCAACATGGGGTGCTTGTCAGAGACGCAAATATAGTTCTTCCACGAATGGTATCTGATGTACTAGTTGATGTAAGCATAATAGATAGGATAATCGGTTTAGGAAAGATAATTATAAGGTCCACTGATGCCGGTCGCCCAGACGTCGTAATAAGTGGGATATCCGAACCATACAAATTCCAGGACGACATAATAAAGTTGGTATCAAAAGGCCCGAGCACCGAAGCGCCTACACCGCCGCCACCTCCCTCTCCGCCCCCGGTAAAGGAGGAGAAAGAAGATGAGACTAATAAAGACGAAGACGATGGAACTGGCAAAACTAATTAGAGCTTCCGGTTTCTTCCTATCAAGCGTAGTTACCATAAGCCTAGCGATAATGTTTCTTGAGATAATCCAATCAAATTTAATATCATTGTCAGGTTTCGTTTTTATAATACCTCTATTTGCCGCGAGTATCCTACTAAGATCTTTTACGTGGAAAAGGCTTTATGATGTTTCAAGAAACTTTCTTTATTTTATTACAGCGGCGCTCGTACTAGTGCTTGGATTTGCTTTATTGATTTTATTCATAATTTGGGCATCATCGCAAACTATTCTATACCCTCTCTCTTATTATTCTGGGATGCTTACCCTAGTAGGGATATCTTTACTTTGGGCGGTTTATTCCTGCGCAGAGTTTGTTTCGGTATATAATTTATTTAACAAAAAAATTTACAACTTTTCTAAGATACTTATCATCCCAATAATACTTACAGAAGCTTCGATTGCATTTCTTGTTGGGGATTTTAGCTATGTTTTACCGATAAGCCTATTCATATTGGCTATTTCAACCGCAATTATGGGGCTTGGATTCTTATTCGATAATCCAAAAATAAGCTTGACCGATTCCCGAAAAGTTACTTCCTT
>JASHWD010000002.1 GCA_030044235.1 Candidatus Parvarchaeota archaeon
GAGATTCTTCAGCAAATAGAAGAACAAAGAGATAAAAATATCAAGTCTATCTCGTCTGCCGCTAGAGCGCAGGTAGCTACTATAAACGAAGATACGATGAATAGAAAAAAGGAAATAAAGTCCGGTTCGCGTAATGCGTCCAAAGAAGAGACTATGCGTGAAATGGAGCAACAAGCGTATTCCTATAGGGTCGAGGCGAAAAAGCTCCACCGTGAAGCAGTGAACGATATAATCAATGGTTCTTTGAAACAGCTAAATGAAAATCTTAAGGAGTTTACATCGTCCCCAAAATACCAGAAACTGCTCGCGAAGATGGTCGCCAGGGCTAAAACCGAATTAGGTCAGGACGCAACTTTATACGCCCGAAAAGAAGATATCGAAAGGATAAAGAAGATGCTTTCAGGCGGACTAACGGCCGAGCAATCGAGGGAAAGCGTTTCTGGCGGCATCAAGGCAGTATCACATGATGGAAAGCTTAGCATGGACCTTTCTTTAGAGGCGATAAGCAGGTCTTTGCAGGATAAGCTCGTCTATAGGTTGCTAAAAGAGGTCGAATAATGGATTCTACGTATGCCGGCGTTTACGGTAAGCTAAGAGCCGAGTCATCAAATTTTCTAAGCCGGGCACAGATAGATGACATCTTGGGTGGTAAAGACATGCTCGAAGTACTTAAGGACACTAGTTACGGTGTTGAGATAAACAATCTTTCAGCACTGTACAAAACGCCAGACTTAGTAGACGTAGTTCTGAATGCACATCTCGCTAGGCTGACACGCACCGCAACCGGCTCATTGCCAACGGCAACAGGTTCGTTTATCAGGGCTTATATCAGCAAATGGGACATAGAAAATATAAAGCTTATACTATCCTCCAAGACTCTTGGTTATCCCGTTTCCCAGAACGATTTTCTGCTTCTTATAAACCACGTATCTGCCGCAGGCACCTTTAGCGGAGCAATGTCAAAAGAAGATTATCTCAATATAGAAAAGGAAAACTCGGTAGAAGGGGTAGTCAATGCGCTGTTCAAATATGGTTATGGTGCAGTCTTGTCTAAATATGTGGAGGAGGTCAAGAAAAGCCAGGATATATCAAAAATGGTCGTAGCGCTGGATATAAACTATTATAATTCGTTGCTCGATAAGTTTAGATTTTATGAGGGAAGCGAATGGCCAGTACGCGAATTTCTTATTGACAGTATAGACATACGCAACATAATAACGGCACTTAAAAGTGCGGGCTTAAGCGGCAATTTAGAAGAGAACCTTATAAAAGGCGGCAAGGTACCTATAACAAAGATAGCCGAAATAGCGGTGAACGGTCCGGGATCAATACCAGAAATCACCGGTCTGAAAATGGACGATGCGATGAGCGTATACAAGGAAAAAGGCTTAGTGTCATATTTTGAGATAGCTTTGAACAGGGAATTTCATAAGAAATACCTTAGGCTTTTCAAAGACCTTGGGATTTCACTCGGTTTTATCATGTATTTTATATTGCGATTAGAGCTCGAGAAAGACCTGCTTAGGACGATATGGTTCACAAAATACTACGGACTCGATGCGGCGAAGGTTCCGTTCCTTAATGCTGTAAAAGAGGTTGTGTATGCCCTTTAATAAGATAGCGGTCATTAGCGATCGCCCGCTCGCGCTAGGCTTTAAAGTGCTCGGAATAAAAGATGTGTTTATAGTAAACCCAAAGACTGCATCAGAGGCATTGATAAACGTTATAAATAAGCATGAACATGATTTAGTAATGGTAGAAGATACAGTCAAGCAGTTTTTATCTTCTTCCCAGCTTAGGATGTTAGAGACAACTACTCAGCCGATAGTCATATTCATACCAACGCAGGCAATGTTAAACAGAGAAGAATCAGTAAGGGACCTAGCGAAGCGCGTTTTGGGTTTTGATATACTCAAAGAGGAAAAATGGAAGGCACAATAACAAGAGTTTCTGGACCGGTTATAACGGTCAAAGGACTGAAGGACCCTAAGATGAATGACATAGTCCGTGTAGGCGATGCTCAGTTGTTGGGAGAGATAATAAAGATAAACGGGGACAATTCAATAGTCCAGGTATATGAAGACACTACCGGGGTAAGGGTAGGTGAAGGAGCGGAAAACACAAATATGCCACTTAGCGTCGTGCTAGGCCCCGGAGTTATAGGTTCGATATTTGACGGTACACAAAGGCCATTGGATAAGATAAAGGCTCAGACTGGAGACTTTATTGCGAGAGGCATAAACGTTTTGTCTTTAGATGTAAAGAAAGAATGGCTATTCAAGCCGACGGTAGAAGCCGGCGCAGACGTCAAAGAAGGCCAGATAATAGGTAATGTCAAGGAGACTAGTCTTGTAGACCATAAGATAATGATACCCCCAGGCATTTCAGGAAAACTTACAAAGATAGATGAGGGAAAGTTTACAATAAACGATACGGTCGCTAAGGTAAAGCAGGAAGACGGGAAGACCGTCGACATAAAGCTAGCACAGACATGGCCAGTGCGTAAATCAAGACCGGTATTAGATAAGATGCCACCACAGGTACCATTGATAACAGGTCAGAGAATAATAGACACCCTCTTCCCTACCGCAAAGGGAGGCACGGCTGCTATACCCGGACCTTTTGGCAGCGGCAAATGTGTAGCCTCGGATACAATGGTTCTTAGTCACAACGGGGAGCTGGTCCAAATAAAAGAAATGTACGAATCAGCGACCAAGAACGGCACAATTTATAAAAAAGGCAATGACGAATTCATCACGCTTACAAAAGAAGTAGATTTGTATTCATTTTATAACGATGGCATTGTAAATAGCAGTACAAAACTGCTTTACAAAGGAAAAAGCAACCGTCTTATAAGGATAAAGACACGAACCGGCAGAGAAGTAAAGGTAACTCCGGTTCATAAACTTTTTAAAATATCTGAAACGGGGGAAATAATAGAGACTCAGGCAAAAGACCTGAAGCAAGGAGATTTTATATGTTCTGCAAGAAAACTTGATATAGACAATGATGATGCTCTGATAGACCCTTACACATATTTACTGAAGGACGCAAGAACCAAAGATATAGATGTGGTTAATGGCTGCAAAAATGCGATTAAGATCATTAGAGCCAAGAAGATAAAAATCGGCCTTAAAAAATTAATTATTGATACTATTTCGCGTACTAAAAACACTTCTTTGAAATTGGACTGGATAAAGACGATTTACGATGCCCTAGGCATTAACCTACCTATTCCGAATACGTTTATAGGAAATCGTAGAAGCAACGAGATAACACTGCCTTCAAAAGTCTCCGCAGAACTTGCGGAGTTTCTAGGCTATTACGTTTCTGAAGGGTATACAAGAGGTGCGAACACCGTAGAGTTCACAAACCTCGATGAAAGACTTTTAGACAGATTCCTGGAGTTATCAAAGACATTGTTTTCTATAAACGGTAAAAAAGAATATCCACGTAACAGAACACCAAACATATTACTGTTCTCTAAAATAATAGCAAGTTTCATTAAAGCGATTGGCGCAGGCAAGACATCCCACGAAAAGGCAGTTCCTAATATTGTTCTTCGTTCGAGCAATAAAGCACTTGCTGCATTTTTAAGCGCCTATTACGAAGGAGACGGGACTTTCTCTAAATCGAATGTTGAATTTTGTACTGCCAGCAGCGTTCTTAAGACCCAGCTGTCCTATATCCTAACTAGGTTGGGGATAATTCATACTTTAAGCAGTAAAAAGGTGAATGAAGTTACATACTACAGAGTTTTTATTAGTGGCGTAAACAATCTAAAGTTGCTTTCAGCAGCGATAGGCAACAAAAGCGAA
>JASHWD010000013.1 GCA_030044235.1 Candidatus Parvarchaeota archaeon
GCAAAAGTCTCTACGTTTTCGATTTGAGCCATAAATCTCTTTACATTCTTCATGAAAAAGGCATAGACTTTGAACGTGATGCAGAAAGAAATTGCCCACTACTTTACAATGTAGCTAAAAGAACCTTTTCACAAAAAATGGATCTTACGGGTTACGCTTGATTGATATGGCAAACTCTTTGGATAAAATACTAGAGAATTATTCACAAACTCTACCCGAAGGAATAAATTACGGTAAAATGGACGGGTATTACAGCGCGGCTTATTTAGAAGCAGCGGGCTTTCCGGTCAAAGCGGCAACAATCAATAAGTATCACAGCATACCAAGCTCGCAGGGACCTTATCCTATGTCTCCGCCAAGACCAACATACTCTTTTAATGAGCCGTCGATGCGCTGATTAAGGAGTAACTCTTTCCGGTGTTCTTGGCAAAAGAGTTGCTTCGGCTACGTTTTCAAGACCAAGCATCTGCTTTACTATTCTTTCTAAGCCGGTTCCGGAACCGCCGTGTGGCGGGACCCCGTATCTAAAGAAATCAAGATAGAAACCAAACTGTTCAGGGTCCAGACCCTTCTCCTTTGTTTGTTCTATAAGGACTTTGTACCTGTGCTCTCTCTGAGCTAGGGTAGTTATCTCCAGTCCCTTGTATATTAGATCTGCTCTGAACGTGACTTCTTTGTTCTCGGGTTTTCTCATGTGATAGAACTGTGCGACACTCCAAGGAAATTCCGTCAAGAAAAAGAAATCACTTCCATATTTTTCTTTTACGTATTTGCCTAGTACCCTCTCCCCTTCCGGATCTACATCATCAATTACTGTCTTTCCATAGCCTTTTAGTATCTCTGCGGCTTCTTTCATTGTAATTCTTGGAAAAGGAGTTTTTGGAATATCAAGTTTTACATCGAATTTTTTAAGATCCATCTTATTGGTTTTTTCTACGTCTCTGAATATTGCTATCATCATATTCTCCATGGTCTCCATCACATCTTCATACGATTTTATGAAACTCATCTCTATGTCTACGCTTGTGTATTCGCAAAGATGCCTAGAGTCATGATGCGGTTCGGCTCTAAAAACCGGGCCTATCTCAAAAACTTTTTCGAATCCTCCCGCCATCATCATTTGCTTATAGAATTGCGGCGACTGGGCAAGGTAAGCAGTTCTGTCAAAATATACAACCGGGAAAACATTTGCTCCACCCTCCGTGGCCTGCGAAACGATTTTTGAAGAATGTATTTGATAGAAACCAGAAGACTCAAAGAATCTGACAATGCTATTGCTAACCGTGCTCTGTATCTTGAAAGTCGCCGCACTCTTTTCTTTCCTAAGGCTCAAAAAACGATAGTTTAGGTCTTTGTCAAGAGACGATTCAACGTTTTTGTTGAGGTTTAGAGGAACTGGCTGTTCGGCTTCTGTAAGTACTTTCAAAACTTCCGGGACTATTTCGTATCCATTAACAGCTTTAGGGTTTTCTTTTCTTTCTCCGTGTACTTCTATTACGGATTCATTTCTGATTTCTTTCGCCAAGTCAAAAAGTTCTTTATTCCTCTCTCTGGAGAGAGTTACTTGATAAGTTCCGTTTATGTCACGCACATTAAGAAATATAAGGCTGCCAAGATTTCTTGAGTTCTCAACCCAACCATGTAGTACCAGCTTTTTATTTTCTTCTTTTATCATGTACTATCGAAACAACCATCGTTTATTAATTTAAATGGTTTATTCTTAGCTTCGCAGCCTAACATGTTGACTTGGGCGCCATATAAGCGCCCAGGTTTTTCCTTCTATTTTCCAAATCTTTTCTTTTTTCTTCCAAGCCTTCTTTGTATTTTATATCACTTAATATATCCATTGGGGGTCTTGTCATGAGGGTTTCTAATGCAGCGGCCCCTTCTTTATTTTCGCGGTCGTAATATTTTACTATCGGACAAAAAGAGTCGCCGTCTCTCTTACAAGAAAACGTAAGGAATTCTTTGCCCTTATATGACAGAGAAATCCCCATCCCGCCGCTTCTAGTGATCTCAAATCCAAAGTCACCCATATAATACTTTGAATAAGCCCCGCGTTCACTCGGCTCCAGCTTATTTGCGGCATCTAGAACGCCTTGCGAGAATCTGGCTATTCTATATAACTTGTCTTCCATTTGACGTATGGCATTCCCTTCCGCGATTAAAGATCTCTCCAATTCGCCTAAGTTTTCCTTTTCTTCCATATTGGTCATCTCCTTATTTATTTACTACTTAATAGTGTAGATAATATCTTATATATACGTCTTTCGGTTTTCAATTAAGTCGGTTTTTGTAAATTGCACGTATCAGATACTTTAGATCTAAGCTTTTACGACAGCAGATAAAGACATAAATACATTCGGTAAATTATTTTATTAATGGCTAGTAAAATGCTAAAGAGATATGGGTTGGAGCGCGTAGCAAAGATACTTATTGGTCTAGGATTGCTTTTTAATCTTTTTTCCTGGGTCGCAGGATTCTATTATTTTGGGATTACTAACAGCATTTCGCTATTTATAATACCTCCAATATTCACTTTGATTCTTATTGTTCTTATTTTGGTAATCAGGTACAGATATACCCTATTTGAGAAATATCCGTATCTTATGAACCTCCCATCATTATTTTATCGTATTGGACAGCAAAAAAACTCAAATAATCAAAGCGTCGCTTTCAGCATGATATTCACCGTTCATTCTTTAATCGTCGCCTTTTTAGGACTAGTTAGCCTCTTTTTGACAATAGAGATAGGTTCCAGCATTCTGACAGCACATGCAGCTTCTTCATTCTTATACCTATACTTTGCGTTTTTAGCGATAATGTTTCTATCGGTTATATTACAATATCGCAGGATTTACATCAGGCTTGCAAAGTAAAATATTTGGTAGACGACTAAAGTAAGGTATTTATATAGCGAATATCTAAAAACGATATCGGTTTTCGATATGTTTGACAAAATCAGAAGCATGCACCAAGGGCATAGAGAGTTTGGACTAAAATTTTGGTTACTTTCTTTGCTAGAAAAGCAAGAATCGACGGGTGCGATGCTTATCGACAAGATGGAGCAGTCTTCGATGGGGTTCTGGAAGCCTTCACCAGGCAGCATATACCCTCTCCTTAGTACTCTAGTATCGGACGGCTATCTCAAGCTTAAAGTGCAGGAAGGCAAAAAATATTATAAGATAACCGACAAGGGCAGAGAACTTATAAACAATTCATGGTTCCCATGGAAAAAGTTTATGCAACCACAAAGTACAAACACGGTAGATAATACTTTAAATGACATGGAAAACGAAATAGAATATCTATCAGAGAAGTCGGAAGATATAAATAAAAACCCAGCAACTAAATTAAAATTAAAGAAGTTAATAGAAAGTCTTAAAAGGATTTAGAAAATTATGGACATAATAAAAGTAAATAATTTGTCAAAGGTTTTCAATGGAAATCTAAGAGCCGTAGATGGCGTTTCTTTTGAAGTAAAAGAAGGCGAGATATTCGGATTTTTAGGTCCTAACGGCGCAGGCAAGACAACTACGATAAAAATGCTAACGACTTTGATATCCCCAACCGGGGGTGATGCTCAAATTTTAGGCTACAGCATAAAAAAGAATGCGCCAGAAGTAAGAGCCTCGATAGGCGTGGTGCCACAGGAATATACAGCCGATGAGGATCTTACAGGATACGATAATATACTTTTGTTAGCAGACCTATATGGAATACCGAGAGACGTTGCAAATAAAAGAATAGCGGAACTGCTAGAACTAGTCGAACTAAGTAATGCGGCGAAGAGAAAAGTAGCCACTTACTCCGGTGGCATGAGAAGAAGACTAGAACTAGCAATAGGACTGATAAACTTTCCGCCGGTTCTTTTCTTGGATGAGCCTACGCTTGGTCTGGATGTCCAGACAAGGACGGCCGTATGGAATTACATAAAAAAACTTAAAGAAAAATATAAGATGACGCTTTTCATGACAACACATTATCTCGAAGAGGCGGACCATCTTTGCGATAGAATTGCGCTTATAGACCATGGAAAAATAATAAAGATAGGAGCACCGGAAGCACTTAAAGCTCAGCTTGGCGGAGATATAATAAAATTAAGCGTAAGCAACGACAAGCCAGAGCTTAAGAAAATACTAGAAAATGCGGTTGGCGTAAAAGAAGTAAAGAAAATTGGCAATGAATATAGGATTAAGGCAAAGTCATCAGAAACTCTAACGCCAAAACTTATTGCTTTGCTTTCTTCTAAAAAATATCAGGTTACTAAGCTATCAATGACAAAGCCTTCATTGGATGAAGTTTATCTAGAATATACCGGTAAATCAATGAGGGAAGAGCAAGGCGGATTTGATAGATTCGCGCAAAATAGACAGATGCAGGCGACAAGGCGTTGATATGGACAAACAAGAATCAAAAATACGCGTTGAGAGAAAGATTCATTACCCAAATTTTTTTAGAGCCACTTGGTCATTGGCAAATAGAGACTTGAAAAAGTGGTATCTATCACCGGCGATTCTTATAATCTCTATGGTACAGCCAATCATATGGCTTGCACTTTTTGGCAAAGCCTTCAACCTCGGTGCGCTTTTCACTAGTGTGTCAAGCGGTGCCACGGCAGCAGAGTTAGCAATATTTGGAACGACCAGTTATTTCTCATATCTAGCACTAGGGATGCTTGCTTTTATGGCGATTAGCACTTCTATGATGGGAGGCATGTCTATAGTCTGGGATAGGAGATTCGGTTTCGTAGATAAAATACTAACCGCTCCAATTACAAAGCTATCAATAATAGTAGGGAAAATACTAAATAGCGTTATACGGGCGTTGGCACAGGCGGTTGTGCTGTTGATAATAGCTATAGTATTGGGCATGACCCTCACGTACTTTACGATAACCAGTGTACTCACGGCTTTTGCGGCTCTATTCCTTCTGAGCTTTGGAATGTCCTCCCTATTCGTCTTGCTGGCTCTAAGGGCCAGAGACTGGCAATCACAGATGATGATAATAAACCTGCTGATGTTACCGCTCCTATTCGCTAGCAACGCTTTCTTTCCGCTTTCAATAATGCCGAGCTGGCTACAGACTATTGCATCCTGGAACCCGGTGAGCTACGCGATATCGATAGGTAGGAGCGCACTGCTTGGACCAAGCTACACTCCATTAGCTTCAAATCTAATGTCGTTTTTATATCTAGGTATATTCGCCGTCGGCATGACTGCTATAACAGTAATCCTTTCCAGAAGACTTTTAAAGGGTTAGGGCAAAAATTGCATGAAAAGACCAGATGATGAGGAAACACCTGCGATTGAGGCTAAAAACTTAGTTAAGTCCTACGGAAAAATAAAGGCAGTCGCCGGGCTTAATCTTAAAGTAAAGAAAGGAGAAGTCTTCAGTCTGCTCGGTCCTAACGGCGCAGGCAAGACTACGACCGTTGAAATGCTTGAAGGCATAAGGACTCCAGATTCTGGCAGCATAAAAATATTAGGTCTAGATCCGATAAAAAACGTACACGAGCTTCGTAGGAGAGAAGGCATAATTCCACAAGGCTTCAATTTCATAGAGAAAATAACCCCGAAAGAAGCAATAGCTTATTACTCAACGCTATTTAATGTTCCCAACAGGTCTAAGGAACTTATAAAAATGACGAACCTTACGAACGTCTCTAATGTTGTATTTACAGATCTTTCCGGTGGACAAAAACAAAAGGTAGGTCTCTGTCTCGCGCTTTCAAATGATCCAGAGATACTTTTCCTGGACGAACCAACGACAGGATTGGATCCACAGGCGAGAAGAAACATATGGGAAGTGATAAGGAAATTAAAATCAGAGAAAAGGACAATATTATTAACAACACATTATCTCGAAGAGGCAGAAGAATTGGCGGATAGAGTAGCCATAATAAATGGCGGCAAGATAATGGCAGAGGGTACACCACACGAAATAATAAAGAAATATGGTACTGGTATGAGATTAAGCGTGGATGGAGAAGCGGGCCTGCTCAAAATCTTTAAGAGGATAAAAGGAACAAAAACTAAATACGAATTCGGAAAATTTACTGTGATCTTTA
>JASHWD010000014.1 GCA_030044235.1 Candidatus Parvarchaeota archaeon
GCTAATGCTTAAATATCTCAATTTTGTTAGTAATTTATGAGAAAAGTCGCAACTTTGATATTCCTTTCATTGCTGTTAATTTCGGTAGGTACGGTTAGTGCATTGCAGCCAAGCTCAGCTAGCCTTACAATACCTAGCAACGTAAATTCTCTTTTTAACATAAGCTTATACAACAATGCGAGCCGACCAGTTAATATTTCGATAAATATAGGTTCGGCTAAGATACAGGATAGTCTCTTCTTTTCAAATATACAAGTAAAACCGATTTCTTTTTCTATACCAGCGGACGAGTCACAATCAATCCTTTTCTCGTTTATTCCTACCGGTGCGGTATCTTCGATACCTATACCTATAAACATATCTTATACGCTCAACGGCGTCCAAAAATATTTTGACCTTTCTGCCGTAATCCTGCCGTTGCAAAATTTAATAGCAAAAGTAAACGCACCTAAGTCAATTAAACCTTCGAACCCGCTTCTTTTTAATGTAACTCTATCTAATGAGGTAGCCCAGAATACGCCGATAACTTTGTATTATGAATTAAATAATTCAAACCGCGTGTCGGTAGCAAATTCTTCAGAGCCGATAGTTCTTTCTACGCTGGGTCCTGACCAATTTTCCCTAAATCTCGCTCTAAATAATGCGCTTGCGCCCGGTAATTATACTCTTTCGGTTTTTACTTCGTTTGGAGGTGAACTTTATATTCAGTCAACTAATTTGACGGTTTCCTCATATGCAAGATTTTCCAAAGTAATCTCATCTAATTTTAACATTTTCGGCGGCACGGATTCGGTTATGATAGAAAATACGGGTAATGAAAATCTTTCAGCGGGTAATTTTTCTCTTGCGATAAGTCAATTTAATTCGGCATTCGTAGTCTCTAAATCTGCGCAGGTCACTTCGCTTGCCCCGGGACAATCGGTTACAATTTCATATACGGTCTCCTATCTACCGATTTATCTTATAGTGGCAATAGTCATGGTAGCCATATTTTTATTCTTATATCTTAATCGTAAAATCGTAATATCAAAGGAAGTAGTTGAACATAAATTAGTTGGGGGCTTTGTTGATGTAAAAATAGCATTGAAAATAAAAAATGTTTCAAAGAAGGTTCTAAAAGACATATCAATTGTTGACTATGTCCCCGCTCATGCATTAAAAGTTTCATCTATAGGTCCAAAGGAGGGAAGAATAGGCAAGGTAGCTGATGGTTTGAGTATAACCTGGAAAGAAGTAGAATTACAGCCTAATGACGAGATTTTACTTATGTACGAGATAAAAAGCAAATTAGGCATAGTAGGGAACATAAACTTGCATCCCGCAATTTGCTCATTTACTTCGGAAGAAGGTAAATCTTATAAAAAGAAATCGAATTCTCTTATACTCAATATAAAGTGATTTTAAAGCCCATTAAAGATTAGAGAGAAGATATTAAAATAAACGGCTTCATATAAAAATTAAGCCCCAATAGTCTAGTGGCCTAGGATAGTGCCCTGTCACGGCATTGACGCGAGTCCGAATCTCGCTTGGGGCGTTTATTTTGCTTCAATATAATGTATTTATATAGGTATGTTTCTTAGCCTAAACATGTCTAGATTGAGTAACGGAAAATTAGATTTAGTCTTATCAACAAAAACAGAAGAAAGCGAAAACCCCAGCGAAATAAGAAAAGACTATAGGAGTGGTTATTTAGTTGTAATTTCTAGACTCAGAAGCAAGCAATATATATCGTCTATAACGACAGAAGAATATAAAAATAATTCAACGGCTTTTGATAAAAGTTTGGATTTAGAGTCGAGGCTTGCAAAGTGCGCTTTTGAACCTGGGAAAGAGGATCTAAATAAAGAGGTAGTTAGAGTCGGAAGTCCCTGGGAAATTAGAGTTATAGAAAATAAATTTCCTTCTCTAAGTAAAAATGCCAATGTTTCTCGTTGGAGAGGAGAAAATGGGCTATTTGAGTTAATTGGTGGTCACGGCTACAATGAGGTAGTAATAGATAGTCCAAACCATGAAGAACTTCTTGAGGGGATGAATACTAATCAGCTAACTCAGTGGTTAGATATGCTAATCGACAGAGAAGAAGAACTTTACAAAAGAGATAATGTAAAATATGTTCAAATATACAGAAACTATGGAATCAAGGCCGGTGCAAGCATAGAACACCCCCATACACAAGTAATGGCATGGCCAATTCTCGCAGGCACAGTTGCTAAGGAAGTTAAATCATCAAAAAGGTATCTAAAAAAACACTCGACCTGTCTTTATGAAGACGCGCTAAAAAAAGAAGTAGAGAATGGTAGAATTTTGACTGAGAATTCAACTTTCATTGCAGTTGCCCCATTTGCGTCAAGATTTGCTGGCGAATCTATGATACTCCCTAAACGACATTTAAGTTATTTGGGAGGAACTGAAAAAGGAGAAAGAAAGGATTTAGTTGAGATTTTAAAATCCGTTCTTAAGACTAATAAAGAATTGTTTGGAGATATATCTTACAACTTCTCTTTCCATGACTACAAGTATAATCCGGACTTGCATATGCATTTAGAAATATATCCGAGAATACTTAACTTGGCGGGGGTAGAACTCGGCCAAAATATATTTGTTAACACAATGAGCCCAGAAGACTACGCGAAAGAATTTAGAGCAAAGCAAGAATGTAGCAAGCGTTAACGTTTTAATAGGTCTAAATATCTTATATCTTTTATGCATGATCCTAAAATGGAGAAAAAACTGGAAATAAATTCTCCTGAAGTTAAAAATACATTCCGTGCTTATGACGTGCGGGGTGTTTACGGTAAGGACTTAAATGAGGAGATAGCCGAGAGACTCGGAAAAGCATTTGGAACTTTTTTAGGCTCTGACAAAAGGGTCGGTGTCGGCAGAGATGTAAGACTAAGTAGCAATTCACTACACGAGTCCTTAGTTAAGGGGTTAATATCAGTAGGTTGCGAAGTCACAGATTTCGGTGAATTACCGACCCCATTGCTTTATTTTGGTACTTGGTATAGGAAATTATCCGGTGGAATAATGATTACTGCCTCTCACCTGCCCCCGGAATGGAATGGTTTTAAGATAACGGGCAGTACCGGTATAATACTATCAGACGGAACAGGGTTAGAAAAAATTAAAGAGATCTTTTTTAAAGGCGGCTTCAGCAAGACAAAAATTGGAAAAGTTTCAAATGATAAGATAATAAACGATTATGTCGATTTCGTTTCTTCTAAAATAAAGTTAAAATCAAAGTTTAAAATAGTATTTGACTTCGGTAATAGCGTAACAGCTTCTGTTGTTCCATCTATTTCAAAGAAACTTAACCAAGACTCAAAGTTCATAAATAAGGAATTAGACGGTACATTCCCCAATCGGGCTTCTGAGCCTTCTGAAGAATCTTTACAAGGTCTAAAGAAAAAAGTTTTAGAAGAAAAAGCAGATATTGGTATAGGCTATGACTGTGACGGAGATAGAGTCGCTTTCGTAGATGAGAAAGGCAGAATATTCGCATCTGGTAATATAACTATCCCTCTTTTGGCTACACATATGCTTTTGCAGAATCCAGGGAAAAAGATAGTCTACGACATAACTTGTTCATCAGCTGTTGGAGATTATATTAAAAAATTAGGCGGAGAACCAGTTATAGTAAGGGTGGGCCATAGTTATTGTGCATCCGAAGTTTTAAGACAAAATGCTTTATTTGGGGGCCAATATTCAGGCCACACAGCATTTCCTGAGGTAAATTGTGCGGACGATGCAATATTTGGCAGTCTTAAAATAATTGAAGCAATGTCTTGGTCAGGGAAAAAATTATCTACGTTAGTTGATGATATACCAGCTTATTTCACGAGTAAATTAAGAGAAATAAAGTGTGATGATTCTTTAAAGTTCGGTATAATTGAAACGATAAAGGCAAAAGTTAAATCTCTCCCTTATAAAATTATAGACATAGATGGCGTGCTTCTTTTCGATGATAGAGGAAGAGTGTTAATAAGAGCTTCTAATACAGGTCCCGTAATAAAAGTAAATGCTGAAGGAAAAACTAGGGGTATCTGCGATTTTTTCCAGAAACTTGGAGAGAAATTAGTAACAGATGAGATAGACGATGGTTAAAGAAGTTGTGATACTTGCGGCCGGTGAAGGAAAACGGATGAAGAGAAACACTACAGACCCAATATTATTGACAACTCCAAAGCCGCTTCTAGAAATAAAAGGGAAAACCATAATAGCTAGAAAGATAGAAAAATTTCTGATGGCAGGTTTTAGAGTAATATTAGTTGTTAGTAAAAATGACAAGAAGATATTTATGGAAAAATTAGAAAAATACCCAGTCACTTATTGCGTGCAAAGCGATGAAAAGGGAACCGCAGCGGCACTATTTGCGGCAAGAAATGCGGTAAAAGACAATTTCTTTTTGGTTGTGATGGGAGACGATATATATGATTTGGATCTAGATCATCTAAAGAATGAAAATACTCCGACAGTATTTGGTTTCGAAGTACCAGACGTAAGCAATTATGGTCTTTTAGTTACGGATAACGATGGAAATGTAATAGATATTTTAGAAAAGAAAAGAAGTGGACGCGGAATGGCAAACACTGGAAGTTATATAATGCCAAAAGAATTTTTTAATGTTTATTATAAAATACCAATAGATGAAAAAAGCGGCGAAAGATTTTTAACGCACGTAGTGAAAATATTTAGAGAAAACGGCGTTAAATTTAAAGAAGAGAAAATTAATTTTTGGTTTGGCATTAATACCCCAGAACAATTAAAAGAAGCTGAAATCATTCTTGGTAAAAGTGAAAAGACTTAAATAATATACTTAATAAATAATACACCTATGCAATCAAACGTTAGATTGGCCAAAACAAAAGATATTAACGAATTGCTCGCAGTTCTTTATCAATTGAGTCAGAAAAAAGATGAAGATAAAAAGGTATCTAAGGCCAAACTTGAAAATACATTAGCAGAAATTCTAAAAAATAAGGACTATACTTTGGCAGTATATGAATATGATGGGAAAATTGTTGGCACAGCAACTCTCCTTTTGCAACTAAATCTTTCTCACGGCAGTAGACCTTATGCGCATATAGAAAATGTCGTGACTGATAATAATTATCGAGGGAAAGGAATCGGGAAAGAACTTATAAGTTATCTAATAGAAAAAGCCAAGAAAATGGACTGTTATAAGATTATATTGAACTGTTCTGAAGAAAATATTTCTTTCTACGAAAAATGTTCTTTTGTAAAAACAAATGAAGTTGAAATGAGATTAGATTTATAATTTTGCTACTTTACATTTAAATAAAAGCTTAAAAGCGAATTAATCTGTAAAAATTACAATTTTTTGATTAAAGTTTTGGAAATTTCTATAAATAAACATATTTAAACAAAGAGAGATTTAAAATATTAGTAAAATTGGGTGGGTATTAGATTAAAAGAGTGGAGGTTGTAAGGTATGAGTTTGAAAACTAGGATGTCTTTAGATGAATTCGTGAGATATGCTGAAGAGCATGGTTCTGTTTTGTTTAATTCAGCACAGAGAACTCTTGAATCAAGATTAAAGTTCAGCGACGCCGGTAAGAAATTGTATGGACTAGACGAACAAGAGCAGAGATTTAGATTATTTTTAAAAGGCGCTTCACAGAATAAAGCAGAAAGAGCAAAAATATTCATTGCAGTAGGTCCTGCAGGTTCTGGTAAAAACGAATATGTAAAGAACGTAGAAGAAGGACTACGTAAATATTCTGCTGCTGAAGAAGGTACGGTTTACAAGGCAAAAGTATACTTGGATAGTCTTGGGAGCAAAGAATTAAGCGAGTTTTTCGCAAGCGATGCTGATCAAAACGCATTCGTTAAAGATGTTAGAAGCCAATTCGGAGAACTTAATAAAATTCTTATGTCATTGGGCAACAATATACAGAGCTCACTGTATCTTTTCCTAAAGAGAGAAGATGGCGTTTCTGCACCTACAAAAGTCGAAGGATTAGTTGACAAATTGAACTCAGGTACGACAGAGTATTGGAAACGCATAACTTTGGATAGGGACGCGGTTAGTTCAACTATAGAACATGTTAAGGGAGTTTTAATGGAGGCTCTTGAAAAACATATGAAAGATCCTTCTAGGCTTTATGAAGCCCTTGAAAAGACGGTTGTGGTAGAAAAAGGTACATCACAGGATATGATAGTAGCATCACAACCCCCGGTGTCTCAAAGTAATAAAGACCTTGACTTTAAAGGCATTTTTGGAGGAAAAACAGATTACTCCATCTTATCAAAGTTAGGAGCAAGCAATACAAGTCCTTTAACTTTACTTTATGGGATAGCCGGTGGACAAAATATGCCGTCTCCAAGTGGAGGTTTGTTAGTATTAAGCGAGATGCTTAAAGCCGACGAGTCTTTCATAAACACTTCACTTGACTTTATACAGGATCGTAGGGTAACATTTACTCCTGCTTATAAAGAATCTTTTGACGTTGTAGCGATGGGATCAGGCAACTTAGATGAGTTACCAAATCTTAAGGCAAAAATTAAATCTTACCTTATGAGCAGGCTTGAAGTTGTTCCATTTCCGTACATGACTAAAAGAAGCGACATGAAGAAAGCTCTAGAGGAGATATATACGGGAGCGAAAAAAGAACTCGAGATACACCTATCTCCTAGATTTACCGATATGTTAAGTCTTCTTTTCGTTGAATCGGCGATAGAAAACTACACTAATCTTCCTCTAAAAGTAAACGCTGAAATGCACGACGGTGCTCCACACCCAGATCTCCAAATGAAGATAACATTAGAGGAGATACTTAGAGCAGCTAATTCTAAACCAATAACTGAAAGAAAGGAAGGTATGACACTAGGGGTGCCATATAGACACATAAGCAGCTCGCCAAAGGAATTTGCTATACTTGCAAAAACGGCTACGGAGAAGCTAAAGGACGCAGAAAAATACCCGCTATGCCTTGACGCAATATTTAATGATAGCACGCCACACATGTTGGAAGATTTCCTTAATACAATGAGCGACGTTACTGAAGAAACAAGGGCGCGCCTTAGAACCAAGATAACTCCAACCGATGGTGAAGGAGGAAATCTTATAGTACAGGACGTATGGAACGAATATAGAAAGAAAGTTTCTAGGGACGTTACTGCAGCCTATATGGGAAGCGCAGCAGTAGATGAAAAACTCGCGAGCTACGTAAGGCAGGTTTACTATCTAACTAAAGGTTCTGATAAATACAAAGATGACGATGGAAGATTTAGGGCAGTTAACAAAGAAGCTGTCTTTGAACTTGAGAAGAAAGCCGGCGTGAAAGCAGACGCCGTGCGCGGCGCTATAAGATCAATAGTAGATGATCGACTTAGAACCGATTATAAAGATACTTCTCTAGACCAGAAACTAATAAGCTATGTAGTGGACTATCTAAACGATGAATATCCGTCTATGTCAGCTGCTGCGGTTGAAATCCTTAAAGGAACCGACGGCTTTATGGTAAGCAATGAAAAGTCGAGAGTAATAGAGGACCTTAAGAAAAAAGGATACTGCGACGTTTGCTCAAGAATAGCACTTAATATATATGAAGGTTACCAAGTAGAAGCTGGTGCAATGGCTTAGGTAAGGCCATCTACTATGGAGGGATATAGTACGCATGGATAAATCAGGTTTAGAAGTATTCTTGGCTTCTGACTCTCAAGATAGTGAGCAATCTGCTGCTCAGAACACTGAGCAACTTGATTTCTTGAGCAGAGAAAAAACTGCCAGCGAAATAATGTCTGATACCGTTAGCATAAGTAATCTAAGTCACGGTATAAGAGGTCTAAGAGAAGTAAAGCAAAATATAGTCGACTCTGTAGCCAAAGCTGCTTTCTTATCTAAACAGGGATATGTGCCGATGATTCTTTTGATAGGGCCTAGTGGCAGTGGAAAAACTGCGATAGTAGAGGGCATGCGAAGACTTTACTATGAAAGAATACGTGCACAGCAAAAATTATACACTCTTGAGATAGATGGCAAAGAATGTCCCTATAAGGAAAATGGCTATAATCTAATGCGCTCATCGCTACCATTTGAAACGAAAAACGCCCACTTTTGGTCTTTCAGAAGGGGACCGGAAATATGTGCCTCCTGTTCGACTAATCTTGAAAAATTGTTAGGAAAAGAGAGAGGTTCAGAGGAATTTCCAATAAGTTCGGTTAAATTTACAAGAACCTTTCCCCAGACTGCAACGATGCAATTAAACGACGAATACATGCCGGATAAGTTCTACAATGTTGTAAAAAATGCTAACAGAGGTCTTCTTCTTGTAAGCGCAGATAAAAGTACTCTCGCAAGCGTTTCAGCTAGGACCTACCAATTCCTGGTTAACTTATATGACAACACTCTTTCGGATATGCACGGAAATCGCGTTCCACTAGACATGATGGTAATATTGAATTCAAATGAAGAATTCTTTGAAGAGAAAGGAAAAGAAAGTGAAGGTTCTAAACCTCTGAAGGAAAGACTTCTCGTCGTAAAGGTAAGAAGAAACCTGTCTTACTCTGAGGAAGAGAATATTTACAAGAGTCTTAGCTTTCCAATTAAAAAGATGTTCCCCCAGGCAATAAAATATCTGGCCTTAACCAATGTGCTCTCCAGAATCGATATAGATTCATTTAAGACATCAAAACAGAAGCCAGAACCAGAAAGGAAAAGACAGCACTCTGGATTTGGTATACCAGGTCTTAACTCGACACAGCAGGGTGATCCTGAAAGGGAAGATACAGTCGATAAAATTGACACAATAGTTTCGCTTTTGGATATGTATGAGACCGGCTCGCTTACAAATAACAAAATGACCTATTCGCTTTTGAAAGCTCTAGAAGAAGGAGACCCATACGAAAATATAAAAAACTCTATATTCCAAAATGGTGAGTATAAGAGCGGCTGGCAAACCGGAATCTCATCAAGAATAGTTACTAATCAACTTTCCACTAGAGAACAAAACGTTTTTAATTTTTCGGATTTAGATCGCTACCTTTCTCAAAATGCATCTAATGGTGTTACTACCGCTAAGCAAAGTTATGTTAGTAGGGTTCTTACCGCCGACGTAATGACAAAAATGGATTACTCTATTCTTTCCTACGCATTTAGATCTTATAGTGCAGATCCAGAAAAATTGAAAAAATCTCTAAAAGTGCTTGAAGATTATCTGGACTTTTTAGACAGGGAAGAATTAAACAAGACAGAAAAGAAAACCTTTGAAGATCCGGAAATGATTATACCCACAATCTCAAATTACGTAAACGTTGAGGCTCTAAAGAAGAATTACAAAAAATACAAGGAAAGATACGCACCTATAGAAGCCGGATTCCGAACCGATTTCATGCAACTACTGGATTTTGTGTATAGACACGATAATTCAGAGTCTCTTATATTGCGAGATGCAAAAGTAGATAAGGAAATGGAGGACAAGAAATCAGATACTTACAAATTCGTTCAAGGAGTAATGGAGAAACAATTTGGTTATTGGGAAGGCTGCTTTAAGGAAGCCCTTTCAATATACAAGCACAAGAATATATCGACTTATGACAACTGAAATTGGTGATGCAGGAGATAAGTACAGGGATAAAGTATCGGAAGAGGATGACCTAGGGCTAACTTACGAGAACCTTATTGACATAGTTAACGGAAAACCTGTAATAAAAAGAATACCAATAAAATCGAATCCTCAAATAACCTATGGCTATGACGATGGCGGAGAAGGAGACGGTATGGGAAATAATCCAGGAGGAGTAGGCGAGCCGGGCATAGACATAGGCGTAAAGAGGGGAGATGTTCTTAAAGTAGAAAAAAATTGGGGAATAAACTTCACCAAACCCGGTAAAAAGGACAGGGTAAAGTTAGAGTTTATGGTTGCTGAGAGAGGTTACCAAGAAAATCAAGAAGAAACGCTTGAAGCAATGTTACAAAGACAGATACTCAGTGGTGAGTTCAAGAAACATGGATTCAAAGTAGACGTAAAGGAAGAGGATTTGCGATATGATAACGTAGAGGAAAAGTATATACCAGACCAGAGCGCGCATTTTATCATAATAAGAGATATAAGCCCGTCTATGCAGCAAAGCGTAGACCTTGCTTACACAGTTTCATTATACATAGCTATAGGCCTTCAGGAAATGTATCAAGATAAAGTAACCATGGTTTATGGCTTACATGGTGTAGATGCACAGGAAGTATCCCAAGAGGACTTCTTTAAGGAGGATAGCAACGGAAACGGTACTATGTTCGCTTCATCTTATAAGATGGTATCCGCAATGTTAGATGGTACACCTTATGATACTAGACTACTTTATCCTAGAAAAATAGACCATACAGCAGAAGACGTATATGTTCTTCACATTACAGATGCGGAAAGCAATGCGCCGGCTACAGACATACCAGAAGTGCTATCAGAGTTAGAAACGCTTCTGCCAAAATTGACAAAGGTAATGCTTTTACAAGTGGGCGGTAACGATGAGACATATAAGAGATCTTTGGATGATTTACATGATAAAAGAGTTAAGACAGTATACGTAGAAAATGAGATGTCAGAAAAGAACGTGAAAAAGGCCGTTAGGGCTTTGTTTGGTAATTGAAAATGGAAATCGTAGTAAAAGACGGCGCATTTGAAAATGAACACTTCACAAAAAAAGCTAGAGAACTAGCTGATTTTGTCACAGGCAAATTAAAACTTTCCTTTGATGACGTAGAATTTCGACTTGTTGATAACGATACATTGGCCGAAGAAATGGCATTGTACGGAGACCCGCTTCCTACGTGGTACACAGGACAGGAATACATAAGAGCGAGAAGAGAATTGCTTGGACTTCACGCTAGTCTTTATGAAATGGTTGGACACACTCAAACAGACCAAATTACAGGAAAGACGAGAACTATAGTGTATCTAAATAAAGGCGACACAGAAGCTGAAATACTAAGTGTAATATCACACGTTTATGGACATCTCCATGTTCAGAAGAACAATTTCGTTGCTAAAGGGTCTACTCAAAACCTTTCAAAACACAACTATTATAGGCGCAGATATAGAGCCTTAGAGGAGATAGTTGGCGCTAAAGAGGTAGCAGATGTTTATGATACAGGCCAAACTTTATCTTCGCTCATTGATCTTTATCCAGATTTTAGAGTAGATGAGAAAGATGCTTACTATACAAAATCGCCTTCAGTACCGATAAAGGATGATTACAATGTTTTTGATTTTCTGATGACTCAGGCAAACATACCTGATTGGCAGAGAGAGGTATTCGGCATCGTAAGAGACATTTATTCGTTAATGAAAATGGCAAGAATAAAAATAATACATGAAGGTTTTGCCACATTCGTTGAAGAGAAATGCGCATTAGAAATAGGAAAAACAGACCCGAAGTTAGGCTTAACACTCGTTGATCACTTGAGAGCGGTTGCAGATCCATTAAACACCGCGCAGTTGCCTTACGCCTTGGGATGGAGAGCTTTAAAGGACATAGAATCCCGCTGGAACGAGGGAAAACATGGACTTGAATACGAAATGCTATCCAGAGAGGAAAAATTGACCTATAAACGGGAGGAGAATAAAGGCATAGATAAAGTGTTACAAGTCATAGAGCTAGACGACGACTGGAAATTCTTATTCTCTTATGCGACTAAAGATTTTCTTGAGAAATACCTTCAAGAAACTATGGATGCGCTTGAGAATATCTATTCTACTCAACTAAGTAAAGAAGAACGTGAAGACATGTTACCAGACATATTACTAGGCTTTATAGAAGACCAAGACCCAGATGAGTTAAGATTCCAATTATTACACAGAAGCGAAAGTTATCTGCCTTCGGTTTACATACCTGCGGGTGGATTTAATTATGTTCCAAAAAATGGTAGATTCAGGGGAATGTTGTTAAAAGAAGATCTTAGTCTTTTAAATAGGTACGTTAAATCAACGGACGAAAAACAAAAGAAAGAAGAATTGGAAGAAGTAAAACAAAGGTTTGCACCATATCTTACTTTGAACAATGATACGACATATAGGGCAATGCACAGAATAGCCAGACTTATAAAGAAACCGGTTTACATGGAAACTATCGACGAAGATGGCCAAGGGCTTCTTTTGGTAAGCGATGGAAAAGATATAGACTTCTTAGAACCTGATGATGCAGAATAAAGATATAATTTTATAAACTAGTCCAGTTTTTTCCGTACAAAAGACTTATATAACCGTTAGCATCACTAATAGCGTATGGTATCAAAAAACTATATTGAATTGAGTAAAAATGATAAGCAAGGCATCGGGTTAGCTGCGCTAAGCCTTACTTATATCGATACCGGTAAAAATTTAATTACAAATCAAAAGCAGCTGTTTCGGCACAAAGAAAAGTGAACTTATAGACGGAATAATAAAAATATCAAAAGAGCGTCTTTCTAAATCTCAGAAATTGATGCTTTTAGAGATAAAGCGAGTTGAAGGAGATTTTAATTCTACTAAATTTGTAGACCTTTTTTCTGATAAGCTTGGACGTTCTAGGTCCGGGGCTTGGGAATGTCTGAATTCTCTAAAGAGAATGGGACTTTTAGACGTTGACTTATCAAAGAGAGGGAGACGACAGATTAGATTGACTAAACTAGGAACAATAGTTCTGAGCGGAGAATATGGACGATAAGGTTAAACTAGACAACATTTTACGTGGAAGTATTCTTGATTTAGTAGAAACATTGCCATTTGATTATTCGGAAAAAGCTGCGTTTTATCGCATTTATGATCTGATACCTGAAAATTACACTGGTTTAATCCCTACGTTCGTAGAAATAATGTCAAGTCTCATTCTATTATCAAAAAATAAGAATGAATCCGTTCCAGAGAACGCAGAAAGAAAAGACATGTATAAATTGTAAAGGGGGGTTAAAAACTTATGGCAGAGCGTGTAAAGGGTGTTAGAGACTTTATTGGAAAAGAAGCAATCATAAGACAGGAAATGCTGCAAAGAATAAAGGACTCATATAAGTGCTTTGGATTTGAACCTATAGAGACTCCCTCATTCGAATATCTTTCGCTTTTTACAAATAAATCCGGGCCAGACATCGAAGAACAACTCTACTCTTTTTCTGATAAAAAAGGCGAGAAACTGGCTTTGAGGCCAGAACACACGATATCTAAGTTAAGGGTAGTATCAGGAAATAAATCGTTTGTAAAACCGATAAAAGCTTATAGCATTGGAAATGTTTGGAGATATGAAGACCCAAGAAAGGCACGTTGGCGGGAATTTATACAAGCAGATATAGACGTATTCGGCTCTAATGATCTTAGATACGATGCGGAAATTATTGCCTGCATAGACTTTGCTATCAAAAAACTCGGGCTTTTGAATTATACAATACGCTTAAGCAACAGAAAAGTCCTACAGTCAATTTTAGAAGAGCTAAATGTATCGCCTATTGATAGCATACAAGTATTAAGAGAGATAGACAAGAAAGACAAAGTCGGCATTGACGGCGTGTTTAAAAAAGTATTGGATTTAATAGGTCATGATAAGGCAGAAAAGATAAAAGTATACTTAGAAGGTAAAACTGAGCTAAAGGGTGACGGAATAACAGAAATAGAAAAGGTAACCGGATATCTAAAAGATTATGGAATAAAAAATGTATCGTTTGATCGTTCATTAGTAAGAGGACAAGATTATTATGACGGAACAATATTCGAATTTGAATATGGGGAAGGACAATATTCTAAGGTGGTTTTCGCAAGTGGTGGTAGATACAATAAACTAAGCAAGAAGTTCGATTCGGACCTTCCAATAGTCGGCGGTTCTATAGGTTTTGATGTTGCTATGGAAATAGTTATGGCGAGTGCAACAGAAGATTTCTCTGAAAGTTACTGCGTCTTAAACATAGATTCGATTGAAAAATCAGTAGAAATCGCCGCCAAACTTAGAAAGAAAGGTTTAGTTACGGACCTATTGTTAGATAAGGCTTCTTTATCCAAAGGTTTGGAGTATTGCAATGCAAAGAAAATAAGATATGCAGTTATAGTGGGTAAAAAAGATTTAGAGAAAGGCCAGATAACAATAAGGGATCTAAAAGAGAAAAAAGACAAAACAATAAAAGAATCTGAGATATAAAATATTATTATCTTTTTACCGCTTCTTCAAATATGGTCTTTAATTTCTTGTTTCTTTCTTTTGTGGATAAAAATCCATCTTTTATTGCGCTTTCAGCGTTCTTACCCATTTTTACTCTCTCTTTTTTGTTTTTTATTAAATACTCTAATTTTTTGTATAATTCTTCGGACATCTTTCTGTTATGATATCTGGAAAAATCTATATCATTTTGTTTTGTCCTTAAAAAATCCTTATTCCAAAATATATTTGGAGAATGGACCATTAAACCATTATAATAAGGTATAACCTTCTCAGGAAAGGCAAATGCATCGGTAGAGACTATTGGTAAACCTGCTCGCATAGCTTCGTACATAGCTATAGAATTAGTTTCTCCCATCGATTGAAGGACATAAATATCACTTCTTCCAAAAAGTTTGTCCATCTCGTTATCAGACAAAATACCTCGGATTATGTTTATTTTATATTTTTTTATGAAATTTATATCTTCTGGATAAAAATTCTGATTTGTCTTTATCGTCCAATCAATGTCATATTTCTCTTTAAGTTTTGGAAAAGCATCTTTAATTATATTAAAACCGCGACCATAAACATCGTCGTTTCCTATAGAAAGTAAAGTTAATTTGCTGTGTTTTATCTTTGTTATTCTTTTATAATGTATTGCAAGTTTTACTACCTCTAATTTGTCTTTTATTTTTGTTATGTTAAAGCTATTTTTTAAAGCAAGATAGGCCGCTTCTGAGTTAGGCATTATTTTTTTACATGTATCTCTGCTCACAAGAAACTTAACAAGCGCTCTTTGTCTTTTTCCCCAGTTACGGTAATCCATGCCTATGAAAGCATACGGATGTTCGAATTCTGTAACCCATGGTTTCTCGTTGAGCGGGATTATGCCTCTAGTTGTGAATATTAAGTCTGCATTAGTCCTGTAATAAAACATTCTGGGTAGACCAAAAACTTTAGTTACAAAACGAGCCAATTTTCTCCTGTTTAAGTTATTATTCGAATAATACGCCTTAGCGTCGCTTTTACCACTTACCTCATATTCTATCCCTGGCGGGGGGTAGTCTACTATCTCTCTGTATTGTGGATGGGGTCCGATAGGGATAAACACTTTCATATAAGATATTCTAATCCATTTTATATAAATTAGTAATAAAAATTAAGCTTTCTGTATTCTTGAAACCTGCATTCTACGAGTTCTCATTAACCGGTTCACTAGTATCTTTTTAATAGCTTTTGGGGACAGAGACCAGAAAACTAAAATAAGACTTTGGATATTCGGATGGCTAAGTACAAAGCCATAGTCACTTAATTTCAATACAGATTTCATTTTTGGATTATTTATAGAAGAATATATATTGTATTTTAATTTTGATTCGATGGAAAAAGTTCTGAAGCGTTTTTCAAACTCCGTACCTATAGACAGTTCATGGAGTAATTCGGAATCTTCTAAATATTTTTTGTAGAGTAATACCTTTTTCTTTATAAACTCTGTAAGCAGCGTGTTGTTACTATTAAGATTTATATTAGAGTTACTACCGTGTATCCTATATAACGTTAGTTCGGAATTATCCGCTCTTATTTTCCCTCCAAATTTTATTGCTAAGACTAATAAAAGTGTATCTGTAGATAGATTAAGTGAGCCCCACGCTTCTAAATTATTCAAAAGTAAATCACGTTTTATTGATATTGAGCTGCTATTAAAACCTAATTTTTGTATGAATAATTTTTTACCTATTTTTTTATAGCGGTTTTTATCAGTCAAGACGTCTACCACTTTTCCAGCTTCGTTTATTACCTTATAATTATTATGATAAAATACCAGCTTAGAATCCTTTTCGAATTCGTAATATATACGCATTAACTTGTCTTTAGTAAATTTATCATCATCGTCTAGAAAACTTATAACGTTGCCTCTACTTGCTTTTAATGCATCCATTATGAAAGCACCGGCTTTCGACTTTGTAGAGAAGACGCTTTTAATATGGTTTTTCTTTATGAGAGAGTCCAGCCCCTTATCTTTAAAATTCTTCACTACGATTATTTCATATTTAGATTTTGGTAAACTTTGATCGAGTGCAGATGTGATAGCACCTTCAATAAACCGTCTTCTTCCGTATGCGGCGATTATAACAGTTATAAATATTTTTTGACCCCTCATTTAAATATATTAACAAAAAGCTATTTAAAACTTAATAAATGAATCATTTAAAATAACAGAATCAATTAATTTTTTCTGCTTCTTAATTTGGTACTTTTGAACAATTATCTCTGTTGGTATTTTGTTGTTTTCTATAAGTTTTGCCACGGTATTAGAACCTATAAAACCTGCACCGCCAGTTATTAGAATATTCTGATCTTCAAGCATATAAACAAGATGTGCTATTTTTTATTAAATATATAACTTGTTAATTAGAGATAAGGATATGGATAATATAGATTATATACGTCGAGCTAGAAAAACTTTAAAGGAAGGACTTTCTTTGGGAGATTTAGTAACAAAGCTTGTGAACCTCATAGACGAAACAGAACAAGCGGAAAATACTCTTTTTGAAGCAATTTATGACCTATATTTTATGTATTATCCGGAAGCGGCGGTACTGCTAAAAGAAAGAGACAAGTTTATCGAAATCGTCTCTAACGGAGTAGAAAGAGGAGAGGTTGGAAATTATTTAAAGATTTCGACAGAAAGTATGGGATATGATCTTTCTGCCGACGATAGATCGTTACTTAACCTGCATGTAAACGAAATTAAAAATTTATCAGACATGCGAAATTTTACAAAAACATATCTTGATAAAACAATACACGATGCTTATCCAAATATTTATGGAATCGCAGACTATATGGTGGCCGCAAGACTTATAATGTTAAGCGGAGGCATAAAATCACTTGCCTTTATGCCTAGCTCTAAAATTCAGATACTTGGTTCAGAAAAGGCACTTTTCTCCCATTTTAAGAAAGGTAAATCTTCACCAAAATACGGAGTTATTTTCAAAAACCCCGCAATAGAAGGCGCTCCACAAGAAAAGAGAGGCAAAATTGCAAGAGCTTTAGCAGCTCAAATATCAACAGCAGCAAAATTAGACTTTTTCTCAAAGAAAGACGATAGCGCCGTTCTCAGAGAAAAGTTGGAAAAAGAAATAGACAGAATAATGAAAAATGGAACTAAAAAAAGTAATAGATAACGTCTTTTGGACAGAAGATAAAAACAGACTGTTAGTGACGAAAAATCTCGTTGCCGGAGAATCGGTTTACGGAGAACGGCTTCTTAAGACTGGTGGCCAAGAGTATAGGGAATGGATGCCTATGAGAAGTAAACTTTCAGCGGCATTTTACAAAGGCTTAAAGACAGTAGACCTAAAAGAAGGAAGTAAAGTTTTATACCTGGGAGCATCGTCCGGTACAACGGTTTCGCACGTTTCAGACATAGTTGCGAATAAAGGCGAAATATTCGCAGTTGAAATATCCGAAGAGATGGGCGCTAATCTAATTTTATTAGCTGAAAAAAGGAAAAATATCTTTCCTCTTATAGCCGATGCAAGAAAAATCGAATCTTATTCAAAATTTGTACCAAAGTGCGATTTTATTTATCAGGATGTAGCACAGAGAGACCAAGTTGAGATATTTATCCATAACTCTAATCAGTTTCTTAAGAACGGAGGTTACGGGGCGATAGCTATAAAGACCAAGAGCGTTGACGTATCAAAACCTAGTAGATTTATAATAGAACAAACTTTGGCTACGCTAAGAAAGCATTTTACAATTATCGATTCTATTGACCTGTATCCGTATCAAAGGGACCATGCGCTAATAATCGCACGCAAAAAATAATGCCGGAATAAGCGATTAAGATAAGTAATAAATACAACAAAAATACTTTATCTATTGTAGATAGGAGATTTATGGATGATGATGCAAAACTAGAGGCTGAAAAAGAGGACCTTTTAAGCAAGATAGATACCCTAAAGAGTCAAATAAAGAATTTTGAGAAAGAACTTGGCATAAGCACCGAGGACTTAAAGACAAATTGGTCAGAAAATGATTATAAGGTCTTAGACAGGATGAAAGAGTCAGAAAAGCAACTTTCTGTAATCGAGAATTTAGTGAAAAGCGAAACGCCAGAACAGAACAAGCTCACAATCCAGACGAAAAAGCAGCCGGTGGCACATTCAGATATTATAGAAATGATGCCGGAATTAATGGCACAAACACCAAAACCGCCAGTTCAAGATAAGAAAATAGAAAACGCCCCTGTAAAAAGCAACATAGTACAAGAAACAAAACCAACAGAACAGAAACCTACAGAAGACGTAGATACATTATCAAATGACCTCCAAAATAGAACTTTGGAGTTAAAACAAAAATCGGACCAGATAGCACAAATAAGTTCACTAGTTTCAAGGCTTAGGAGCGATATGCTCTCCGCACAAAAACCCGCCCAACAAATGGTACAAGAAAGCCCACATAAAAACTTAGAAGACAATACTCAACCGCAAAAAGTCACTCAGGCATTTAGACCACAGCAAATTATGCAATACTCTGCAGCAGACCTTCCAGCTTTAGCAACAATGGTGCAAAAATTAAACGAATTGGTTAAGGCGAACGAATCTATCTCAGAAGAACTTAGGGAAATAATAAACGATAATAAGAATGTTAATACCGCTACAAGAATATCAGATTTAGTTAGGAAGTTGGCTGTGGCAGGCCTTAATGGGTAAGTTAGTATACATAAT
>JASHWD010000015.1 GCA_030044235.1 Candidatus Parvarchaeota archaeon
GCCGTGGCAGACCTAGGAAAGAAATCGGAAGCGCTAGTCGCACTGCGCAAGAAAAGAGAGGACTTCGTAAAAGAATCAGTATCTATAGAAGAAACTATAGGTGAAATGGGCAGAGAAGAGAGAGAAGTCTATGATAAAATAAACAAATTTCGCGTCGAAGAAGCAGGATTAAAGGCCAAATTCGACATGGCTGAAGAAGACTTTAAAAAGTATGCTTTACCTGACACGGTATTAGACGAGAACGAATCACCCGAATCTATAACTAAGAAATTGTCGTCCGTAAAGTCAAAGGTCGATTCGTTTGGCCCAATAAACGAATTGGCACTAGAAACATTTAATAGGATACTAGTAGAATTCAACGAAGGAAATGAGAAATCCACTAAACTAGTAGAAGAAAGGGAAAGAATACTATCTGTTATAAAAGACATAGAGAATAAGAAATTAGAAACTTTTATGAAAACACTTTCAGATATAAACGGTATCTTCTCAAATGTTTTTAATTCTATAACTAACGGAAAAGCGGAATTAATCCCAGAAAATCCAGAAGACGTGTTTGGGAGCGGCTTGGACATAAGGGTGGAATTACCAAATAAGAAGGTACATAACATTAGGGGATTAAGCGGGGGAGAAATGTCGATTTTGTCAATATCACTTTTGATGTCGATATCCAAATACATAGATGTTCCATTCTATGTATTAGACGAAGTAGATGCCGCCCTTGACTCTATGAATTCGTCGAAGTTTTCTAGCCTTGTAAAAGCTTATTCAGAGACTACAGAATTCATAGTGATAACGCACAACGAAACAACTCTTCTAAACGCAGACGTTATATATGGAGTTACTATGTCAGAAAGCGGGGTAAGTAAGGTAGTTAGCGTTAAACCTCCAAAAGAGCAGGCAAAAGCGTCTACTTAACGTAGTTTTCTCTCAAAAAATTGACAAGCGTTTTTAATTCTTCTAAACCCAGCTTTTTTATTTCCTTGTCCTTAAAAGTTATTGCATTAACGTCAAGACTTGAGAATGTATCGCGGCTTTCTCTTTTTGTCTTGTTATCTAAATCTTGATGGGCTCTAAGTATTGCATTTTTAACCGTCATCTCATCTTTTAACATTACGCTCTGCAAAAAATCCTTAGGTCTCTTCTTTAAAATAAGCATCCTGCTCGTTACTCTTGGAATCGGATAGAAAGCGTCTTTCGGAACTTCCATAATTTCAGAAAAGTTAAAAAATATTTTTTGTATTATAGAGAATTTATTTGAGCTGGCGTCGGCTAAAAGTTCTTGCGATAGCGTATTTGGTAAGATCATTACCCCAGATAAAAAATCATAGCGCATTAGCTTGCTTAATATATTATCCACGATATTGTAAGGCGGATTAGATATCAATTTCGTGAAATTTGGAAGGACTAGTTTTAGGACGTCCCCGTTCACTAATTTAACACTTGGATTTAGTTCGTATTTGTTTATTAGATAAGAAAAAATCTTAACGTCTTTCTCGATTCCGATAGCGGAACAAGTTTTTATTATCTCGGCAAGTTCATAACCAAAACCGGCGCCGACCTCCAAGACAATATCGTTTTTATTAAGGTCAGCGACCTTGACCTCCTTTTTTATTATATCTTCATCGACTAGGAAATTTTGGCCGGAATCATTCAACCTATCCAGTCCAAAGCCTTTGATAAGCAAAGAAGTTCTGTTAAGCAATTCATTCATACAAAAAGTATAATTTACTGGCCGCCTTTGCCGACTTTCTTTACTTTAAATTTCTCTGTCATGAACTCAGCGGCGCATTTTTTGCAGTTAAATGTTATATATTTTTTCTTTTTACCGTTTTCTTTTACTTCCTTTATATTTAGTTCGCTTCCAAATTCATTTTTAGCGCCACACTTAGGACAATTAAAAAGGAAGGTATATTGCGGGTCATTTTTTAACTTGAAGATAAATGCCTTTTCAGTTTTTTCTCCGGCGAACAGAGTAGTTTTCTTAAAAAACTCACAATTATTTAAGTCAGGCAGAGCCATAAACTTAATATGTTTTTTTAATTTTTAAGCTTATCAAAGAGAAACTTACAGAAAAGCTTTTTAAACAATTAAGTTAATTATCTACCCAGAAATAAGGTCGAACATCGTTTCTAGCTGTGCTTTTTGAGCTTCAAATTTCGCTTTTAGCTCTTTGTACTGGTCCTCGCTTATTTTTCCTGCTACGAAGTTTCGCTCTAAATCTGCAGATTGTTTTTCGATATCTCTTAATTTAGAAGTCACGTTTTGTGCGCCTCTTGAACCAACCGAGAAAGCATCGCTAACGCTTTGAGACATCTGTCTTTTGTTTAGCTTGTTTGCGTATTTTCTGGACAGTACGCTATAAAGTTCAGTCATGTCGCCCTCTAATTTAGCATATGCGTCTTTATCCTTGAACTGGCAATCTCCGGCCAAAACTATCCTTACATTTGCGGATTCTTCTGTAGGGTCGTATATTCCGATTATCTTGGACCACAAGAATATTGGAACTACTTCCTTTATTACCCAGAATAGAAACGCCAAAACAAACAGGCCAACAGTTGCATACTCCAATAAAGCCGATGGTTGAGTAGAGAATGAAGTGAGGTTTGCGGATATGCTACCGCTTGACTCTACTAATAGCGCGATTAAGAATAGTATACCAACTATAAGACATGCTTTCCATAAAGTAGGGTACTTTGAACCTTTTTTGATGTCTTTTGCAGCTTTTACGAGCACCCGCATAGGCTTTGCATTGCCCCCGCGGAAAGTCTCTTCTAGTTCAGTGTCTTCAAATTTCGACATTTCATTTAGAAGTATCTTATAATCAAGGTCCGTCATCGACTCAGAAACTTCGTTTCTAAGCTCCTGTGGATCATCGCTCTTTATATAAAGGTCATAGAACACGTGATGGCTCTCCATCGTATCAGTTACGAACTCTTTCTCGTAATTCCGGATATTAAAGCCGAACATATTATAATTAGATAAGCACCCAAATAAATAGCTTTTTTATGTTTATTTTTATACTTTAAACTAATCCGTTGGGAAGCCGGTATCTATCTTTTCTTTTCCCTTACGGTCTAATTTTACACGGTAGCCAATTTGGTCGATTCCAGTAAATCTTGAGGTCCAAAAAAGGTCATGTCGTCCATCATAGGGGTATAAAACGTACGCCGATACATCGCAATTAGTCGCTCTTTTTAATTCCTTTAAAAGACATACTAGACTATCGTGATTAGTTCCTTCAAAAACGCCTTGGTCACAACTTAAGGTTATACGACCTTTTTCTCTGCCAAAAAGCGTCTTCCTAAAATCAGAAAGTTCTATTTCTACGCCGCTTTGCAACGAATACGGAGACTCGCCGGCAGGCTTATGCGAAAAATCAAGGCGGTATGCCATGTCCGATATGGGGGAAGAAACAGTTCTTACTTCTTGTAGATAATTGCTATTTGATGCATTATCTTTAACAAATCCATTTAAAACTTCCTCTAATCTTGTTACTAGATTGCTTTTGTCATTTAAACCTGTCATATTTTATCACCTATAAGTAGAAATAAGATTAGAACATATATAAATACTTTTTATTTCAGTTTTTTGATATCTTTAGTATTTTTGAGCTTCGGATAAAATTAAATATATCCCGCTTATTAGTATTCTATAAGAATAAACGTTTTCATGGATCTTGATACAGTAGGGTTTTTGGCGATATCGGTCGTTCTAGTAGCTACGGCGATAATGACGATAGAAAGCAAGAGATTAGTACACTATATTTTGTTCCTTTTTATGTTCTTAGTAACCGTCGCTGCTATGTTCCTTTACCTGAATGCTGTATTTCTAGGTGTGGCTGAACTCATAATATACAATGGTGGGATAGTACTTCTTTTGGCTATAGGTATAAGTATAATGCCAGAAGGTGCCATAAACCCGATAGACAAGAAGTATCTTATAATAATACCGATCGCCATACTTGGTATACTATCATTCTTGCTCTTGAATTATAATTCCGTTAATTCATCTACCGGTCTGAATTATGCTAATTTTGGCTTATATTTCTTTCAGAACTATGCGGTTGTTCTAGCAGTGCTTGCGGTTACATCGGTAGCCAGTCTTCTCGCTACCATATACTTTATAAATAACGAGGACCAAAAATGATACCTTATAATTACATAGTCATACTTTCGGGGATTCTTTTTGCGATTGCGATATACGGGATAGTCACAAGAAGGAACGGCATAACTTTTATAGTTGCTGCGGAAATCATAATAAACGCCGCGTTAATAAATTTCGTCGGCGCTTCAAGCTCATTTAATTCCTTGGATGGCGCAAGCTACGCCCTGATAACCCTTGTAATAGCGGTACTAGAAACCGTTGCGATAATAGGTATGCTTATAATATTTTCAAAGAGGACAAATTCGCTATCATTTTCAAAACTGAAGAACTTTAGAGGATAATATGTTGTATCTAATTCTTTTACCAGTTCTTGTAGCATTGTGTTTAATACCGCTATTCGGCGAAAGGAGGATAAAAAGCCACTTTATTGCTATAGCAGGGGCGCTGGGTTCTCTTGCTTTTTCGGTATATTTTCTTTTCATTTACTTTGGGAAGTCGGTTTTAGAATCCTATAACTGGTTTTTGGGGGGATTTTCGCTCTCATTTATAGGAAACAATCTTACACTTTCATTCGCAGTGCTAGTCTCTTTCATATCTTTGATGGTTCTGATCTTTTCAGTTTTTTACATGAAAAAAGAAGCCCAGGAAAGATACTACGCCGAGATGTCAATTTTTATCTTGGCAATGCTCGGCCTAGTACTTTCGAATAGTCTTCTTTTATTTTATATCTTTTGGGAGCTGGTTGGTGTTAGTTCGTATCTTCTCATAAGCTTTTGGTATAAAAAAGAAAGCGCATCAGCAGCAGGTAAAAAAGCCCTTCTTCTTACAAGAATCGGAGACATGGCTTTCTTTGCAGCACTAATCATACTTTTTATCAGTCTTGGCACGTTTTCTATCTCTTCGATAAACGCCGCAGCAACATCCGTTTCACAGCCATTACTACTTTTGTCCGGGACTCTCATACTCGTAGCTGCGCTTTCAAAATCGGCACAGTTCCCATTTTATACCTGGCTACCGGACGCCATGGAGGGTCCGACGCCGGTAAGCGCGCTTCTGCATTCCGCCACTATGGTTGCTGCGGGGGCTTATCTTGTAGTTGTGATGTCTCCGTTGCTCACAGCGGCCGGGTTAAATATGATCATTGTTGTGATAGGCTTGCTGACTGCGTTCATAGCAGCTTTTTTGGCTCTCAACCACAGACACATCAAAAGGATACTTGCATATTCAACCATAGAAAGTCTGGCGTTTATGTTTATAGCGGTAGGAACTTTAAACACCGGCGGGGCCGTTTTTTATCTTTTTGCACATGCCTTTTTCAAATCTTTACTGTTTCTTGTAAGCGGAGTTTTCGCTGTGCTGCTTGGGGTACAAGATGCGTACCAGCTTAAAATGAAAAAACTAGCTGGTACATGGATTACAGTGCCCGCGTTAATAGGGATTGCTTCTTTGGCAGGGCTACCTCCTTTTATGAGTTTCTTTGCTCACCTCTCACTTTCAGTGGGATTCAACATCTACGAAAACTTCTTGTTTGTCATACTCTCTTTCTTAACAGCATTATTTGCATTTAGAATATTCTTCTTAGTGTTTAATCAGAGGGCGGAAGAAAAACTTGAAAGATCAAAAGAAAGCTACATTCCTATATACATTCTTTCTGCGATATCCTTAGTTGGCGGCTTGCTGATATTTTCTTTCACAAACGTAATCGCCAGTTTCACATATGTTTTGGATGCGTTTACATTGATAGATGTTTTGGCCGCCTTATTAGGCGTGTTCGTCGCTTTTGAGTTCTTCTACAGGTCTAAATACCAAAACTTTGCGATGAATGTAAAAAATTTAGCTTCTTACCTCTCAAGGTATGCATACGATTCGCTTCTAACTGCCGTCGGGAACTTCGTAATTTGGGTTGGTTCTTTGTTTGGACTTTTCGATTCGAAACTATCAACATTCTATGACAAGTTAGCAGATGGCTCGCTGTTTCTCTCATCTAAGTCAAGAAAAATAGAGGACGGCGATACACAAACTTATATACTAGCTATAATGGTGGGAATAATCGCCATACTGGCAGTGGCTTCGGTTTACATATGATACAATTAACTGGACTTTTGGTGTTGCCATTAATAGGGATTGTAGCTCTGATACTAAAAAGAGTTTTTCATTTCAGCATAACAGAAGAAAAAATAGTTACAGGGGTTACAATAGCCACAGTTGCTCTTTTCTTTTTGGGTTTGTTGATTGGTTTCCAAGGCTTTTCTTTCAATCTGGTAAATTCGATAGGCTTTTCCTTTACTCTACAACTTAATGGCATAAGCATACCGTTCCTTCTGCTCGCAATAGTGCTTCCGGCTTTAGGTTTGTGGTCGGCTTACAAGGAAATAAAAGAAAATAAAACTCTTTTCTACGTCTTTTACATGCTGTCTTATCTTTCGCTCATAGCCGTATTCATGTCATCAAATCTTATATCATTCTTCGTATTCTGGGAAATAATCCTGATATCTTTCTTTTTCATAATCGCCTTCTGGGGAGAAGAAGAAACAAAGAGAAAAGCGAGCATGAAATTTTTGATATTTACCCAGTTTGGGAGCATGGTGCTTTTAGGTGCGTTTATACTACTCTACGTGTATACCGGTTCATTCAATCTTAATACGATAGCTAGCTCAATGTCTCTCATCCCTTCGCAGATTCAGGATGTAATATTCTTTTTCGTTCTTATAGCCGCCATCATAAAAATGCCAATCTTCCCTCTGCATAGCTGGCTGCCGGATGCGCATACCAGCGCCCCAACCGCAGGGAGCGTTTTGCTTGCGGGGGTATTGCTTAAACTAGGCGCATATATCTTGATACTATTTGCAGCGTTGTTGATGCCAGCGGTTGTGAACACGTTCAAAGTTCCTTTGATAATCCTTGGTTTGTTTACAGTCCTGTATGCGACATTCGCTGCATCTGCGCAGAGAGACTTCAAAAGACTGATCGCCTATTCAAGTATCTTTTATATGGCGCTAGTTTTTATCGGAATAGCTTCTTTAAACTCGCTTGGAGAAACCGGTGCCATAGTGTTGGTCGTAAGCCACGGTTTCATAGTAGGCATGCTTTTTGTCTTAGCCGGGATACTGAAAGAAAAGACTGGCACAAGGGATTTATACAAACTCGGAGGTCTAATGAGCAGAATGCCAATGTATGCATTTTTCTTGGTGTTCGCGGTAATAGCAACTTTAGGTGTCCCTGGTCTAAGCAACTTCC
>JASHWD010000016.1 GCA_030044235.1 Candidatus Parvarchaeota archaeon
TTACCTTTCTTTGATCCTTGTGGGCGTCCGCTACTATCTGTTCAAGTCCTTTTAATACATTTGATACCGGAGAATTGTAAGACCTATCGATGTTATAAACGAACGTGTTTCCCTTGTTGTGTTTTCGATACAACTTTTCAAACATAATATATTTTAATTATATGATTGGATTATATTTAAGTCTTTGTAAAATAAGCACGAAATTTACAGTTTATAGAAGAAAACGCGAGATAAAATTTGTAGCGAATTGTCCGTGGTCACCTAAATCTATTTAATGTGAGGTTATATTCGATATTGTGCGCTTAAAATAAAAACGAAAATCTATGGATATCGTCCTAATCTGCATTTATTACGCCTCCATAGCTTTTGGAATTTTTTCTGCACTGTATTACACTACAAATATCTATCTGTCCGGGAAATTCAAGCATAGCGCAATGAAAAGCAATGAATACCCAAAGAACGTAACAATAATAATACCGGTTTATAAAGAAGAAATAAAATCTTTCTCCGAAACTTTAAAGGCGGCCACTTCGCAAGGCGCACAAGTCATAGTTTTTGGGGACGGCTGCGAAGAACCGTACAAATCCGTTTCTATCAAGAGTGGCGCTGTCTTTAGGTCATCTAAAAACCGCGGCGGAAAAAGAGCTGCGCTATCCCAAGCGATTCATTTCGTCAAAACAAAATATGTAATGTTTCTAGACAGCGATACAATTATCCCAAAAGACGCTGTCGTAAGAATGCTTTCAAGATTTGGACCTAAGGTTGGGGGAGTTTGTCCAAACATACACGTGAAAAAGGATCATAATGTAGTTTCATACTGCGCAGAATTTTTGGAAAGGACAAAAGAAATAATGTTCCGGGCGCTTTCTTTCCAAGGGAATGCGATGATACTTACAGGACAATGCTCTATGTATAAAACCACACTTATCCGCGATTTTGTTGGATCTAAAGACTTCTCAGAATTCAAAATATTCGGAGCATCTTTCGGAGACGACAGACAACTTACTAATTTTGTGTTAAAAAAAGGTTATAAAGCGGTTCAAGATTTTGATGTTCGTGTTTTTACCGCGCCGCAAAAGACCTTCACAAATCTTTTGAGGCAGCAAATGCGGTGGACAAAGACCGGATATGCATTTCTTTTTAGAGAGATGTTAAATGGGACCTTTTGGAAAAGAGGTTTTACCTACGCTATAGATAATTTGTATATTTACACTCTGCCTATTTTCACCCTTGTACTTTTACTTTTTTATTCATATTTTCTATTTTTATACCCAGGATTCTTTTACTCGAAAATATCCGCAGCGTTAAACGCTTTGATACACATTTACGTGCCTGGAAATTTATCTATTTTTTTAAATTCTGTGTCTAGCATTGTAAACAAAGGAATACCACACATCCAGATCGCTATTATTATCAATTTAATTGTAAGGTCTATTTCCACTTTTGCGTTACTGGTATTTTTTGCCATTGTCATCCTAAACATAAAAAAAGAAAAGACACGAACGGTTTTTTACGGCGCATTAGTCCTTCTTGCGATGTTTATACTTTCGCTTTACACACTTCTTACGCTGTGGAAAAAGCAGAGATGGAGCACTAGGCAATAATTGGCTTAGACAGATGGAGTTACATCGAATATCCCAAGCCTGCCTTTTAATGGTATTGGTTTATCGAACTTAACCGCATTTTTTAATAAAAACCCGTATTTATGATTATAATCAGAACCTCCGTTTATAGCCAAGTGTTTTCCTTTGTCTCTTATAAATTCTTCATTAGTTTCGTATTTCTTTACGTCATAAAGTTCGACTTTACCTATTACAGCGCCGGTAACCAAAAATTTTGGGTCTATCCCGCGTATTTTGCACGAAGAAACGTCCGGCTTCATAGAAGCGTGGATAAGCAGTGGTCCGCGGAACTTGGTGTTCCAACCTCTGAGCTCTACCGTTTTCTTGCCGCTTACTACAAAATCCGCGAACGGCTGCTTCAAGGACAAACATTTCATATACGATAATCTAAAATGAATAATTAGATAAAAAGATATATTAAATACTTTGGAGACTACTACGATAGATATGCCCGGAAAAACCCAACGAGAAGTGATACTTCTAGGAACTAGATTTGAAAAAGTATCCAGTGGGCTATCCGATTACTCTTCGGAATTGGCGTCTTCTCTTAAAAGGTACAGTAATTATAAAATTACCTGCTTAGCCCCGAAGCGATATGTAAAGAAATTGCCTTTTGTAAAAAGAGGCGGCGTCTATAACGTAATAAATCATACGCTTTTTTATAGTTTAAGCAGGGAAAAACTCATCCTAAATAATAAAAACGTGCATGCAGTCTCCGTAGGAGAGTTACCGTTGTCTCTTTATAATAAACCTAACAAAAAAATAGTTACTGTACATGACTTTTATAATTTAGACCCGAAACTATTAATGAAACCAAAGCACATGCTTTTCCTTCAGACAACCGGAAAAAGGTTCCTTGGGGGCTTTGTAAGATTAAATGAATTTGACCATGTTATAACAATAAGCGAGATAATCGCACAACTCATAGAAAACCTTCTTTATATTGATAAGAGCAAAATCAGTGTGGTACCGGATATAATAGACACGGATAGATTTAAAAAAATAAAAAAAGAAAAATCCAATAAAACTGTAATCGGCTACATAAATTCGTTTGGGGCGCATAAACTTGCGAAATTGGAAGCATTTATAAAAATCTTTAAGCAGATAAAAGACGACAATTTGGAATTTAGAATATATGGGTCTGGATTCCCTCGAATAGATTTAATCGCTGACGACAAAAGAATAAAATATTTTGGGAGACTAGACGAATCTGTTATTGTGGATACTTACAATGATTTTGATGTTTACCTGCAAACTTCCACTAGAGAAGGCTTTGGAATACCTGTAGTTAAAGCAAAGGCATGTGAGGTTCCTGTTTTATGTTATAATGGGAGCTTGCCAGACATAGTAAAAAGAAACACAGTTTTATGGCGAGAAGATAATCTAAAGAGTTTAATAGAAAGTGAAGCCTGGAAAAAGATAAGTGTAAAAAAGGCGCGAAAAGACGCTGAACTATGCAGTCCAAAAACGGTTGCAAATAAAATCACATCAATATACGATGAAGTATTTTATAACAAAAGATAAGTTAAATCAAATTTATCGCTTAGATAGAATTTTTATTCTAAAATTCAAAATAATAAAGCAAATGTTTTATTATAAGCTCAATACGCCTTTAAATATCCGCACACCCATAAAGTTGTATCAAAAATTAAATGGCGTATCATGAAAGGCTTGGACGATATTATAGCGGATTTTGAAAGCGCGTCGGTAACTGGTGAAGCTGACATTTATACCGGGAAAGGCGCATTCGTTTCTGACTTTAACACCGAATACACGCCGAGAACGTTCCAACAGACGGATAACAAGGAAAAATATTTTATAGTGTTTGATGACAAATATAATCCAATAGAATTCGTCGTAGAACAAAACAGGCGTCACGATCTTTCTGCGAAGATATCGGTAATGCAGGATGCAATAAATAGTCTACTTCTTCACGATCCAAGATGGATTTACGCCAAATACGGCAAAGGCGTGTCAAAGATAAACGATAATCTTTACAGGGTAGAAATAGAAAGAACAAAAGGTATTGGGCCTCTCCCAGATATAGCAAAAGTCATAGAATTCCATGTCTCTGATGACGAGGTTCTTACAAAGCTGAGACTGGCTACTGTGGCTGCACGTAAAAACAACGTAACGGAACTTGCTTCCCACGAAGTCGTGTTTAGATACTAATTAGGCTTTGATAGAAAAATATTTTTAATCAGGACTTATTTGTCTCTTTGTATCTCCTTACCGGCTCATAATTTCTTTTTACTTTCTTGAATAGATGAGCGCGGATCTCACTTTTTCCATAAAGCAATGACATGCCTATAATGCCCAACTCTTCTACTCTCCTGTAAGACAAGAGAACTTTTTCTTTTATTCGTTTAAACTTTCCAAACCTGCGCAGCCTGCGGTAATACTCTACATCCTCACCTACATTGATGTTCTCGTTGAAAGTGCCTGCTTTTTTAACGTATTCCGACCTGCAAAAAACGCAGCCGGTCGCCTCCGGGAAAGGAGTCAAAAACGAAAAACTTTTCCTTGCATTAATCACCGCGTTGACAATCCTAAATTTATGGAGATTTTTGGGCTTGACATCTCTTGGATTTATGAGTTGAATCGGTTCTAGCACGGCTATCTTTTTGTCATTATCGTTTGCAAATGTCTCAACAACCTTCAGAAAAAGTCTATTGGAAGAAAGCACAAAATCAGCATCTATAAACGCGATTATTTCTCCTCTGGCTTTTTTTAGGCCGGCATTTTTTGCCGCGGCTATATTACCTTTTAGAACGTTCAAAACCCTCGCTTTATATTTAAGAAATATTCTTTTTGTTTTGTCTTTAGACCAAGAATCAATTCCTATTATTTCATAGTGCGCGTAAGTCTGGTTTTTTACCGATTCCAGGAGATCTTCCAGATAGCCCTCTTCTTCGTAGGCTGGTACAATTACGGAAATAAGCGGTCCGCTATGTAACTTCATAATTAACCTTAATTATACATATTATATAATTATCGTTAATCCTATTGAAATTTACGCATTTCTAGGTCGTCTGCCCATTTAATTATTATCTCCGCCAGCTGCTTTTCTCTGGAATGAAAGCCATGGTCCGCGCCTTTTATTATCGCCCAACTGAAATGTTTTGATCTTGTTGCATTTTCTAAGATAGATATATATTCCTTTATCGATTTTGTCGTGTTTTGTTCCTTGCTTCCGATTACAACCAAGACGGGGCGGGTTATAGACCTGAATTCTTTCAGAGTAGAATCATAATTGAATATTTTTGCCTCTGCTTTATTCGGCAAGGCATAAGAAAGAAATCTTGCTGCGCTGTAGTAAGATATCCAGGTTGGTGTAAGTTCATGCGCTTTGCCTTTGCTGACCATTATTTTTGCGATGCTAATAGCCTTCTTTAGTTTTTTATCTAAACTTATTCTATTAAGATTGTAATCATCCATCGGCGCTAAAAGTATAATGCCTTTTACACTCTTGTCTTTTGTTTTGTACTGATAATAAACGGCTTTTTGGCACCCCGTACTGTGTCCGAGCAGAATTATCTTTTTATAACCAATTGATTTCAATATCTTTATCGCGCCGCTTATGTCGTATAAGCAGTCCTCAAAGCGTTCATTTGCGGTACCTATGAAAATACGCTTGCCGTTTTTATTTGTGAAAGGGAAAACTGAACCGATGCCTCTATTCTCGGCGGAAAATACATCTATTTTTGTACGATAAGCTGCCCTGTATAATTCTTCTCGTCTGAGAGAAGAAAAGAAATTGCTGGTCATGCCAAAGACATCTAATATTACAGTTGTGTTTCGTTTTTGCGACCTTGAAAGAAGGCCGCTCATCAACAGTCCGTCCTTTGTCCAAAACTTAAGCAGTTCGACGGTTGCCATGCAAATCGATTAAATTTATTGTATAAAAATATTTATTATTTAAGACGATTTCTTTAGGATTTTTTCTCTTCCAGTAATCGGCTCATCTTTGCCTCTTACAAATAAAGTTAATTGTTTTGGTGTTGCCATTACAAATTTAGCTAAAATGATTTTTGACAATTGAATTTTGGTGACTTTTAATTATACTATAAATCTGGTTTTGATATTAATCTAAATTTAGCTATTTCAAACCCGCCCATTTTCTCAAGAGTGTGCCTGGAAATATTTTTTATCGCGGAGAGTTTTGCATTTTTTGCGGTTACAGATATCGCCTTATCAAATAGTTTTACGAAATTTCTATCCGGAAAATCTATCATTTTGTAAGCTTTGCTGTATTCTTTATTATTAAAAAATTCCCAAATTTTAGGGATGGCTCCGACATCTAAGCCTAAATATCTCGAATATCCACGAACTACCTCCAATAGAGCATAATTATAATTGAAGTCTAATGCTTTGTATCCACTTTTAGAACTTGTTTCGAATCTTTCTGCCGCTTCCCAAATTCCATACTTTATCATATCAAGACGTGGGCCCTCTATTTTTCCAAAGCTTTTCTGACTATTTTCTTCGGCTTTT
>JASHWD010000017.1 GCA_030044235.1 Candidatus Parvarchaeota archaeon
GAATTTCTTGATTTAGTAGATAAAAAACTAAGGGAAATCATACCCGGCGTAACCGATGTAGGTTATATAGAACTTTCGGCAACGCTACTGCATGAGATGTTTGGGCTTGGCGTCTTAGAAATATTAGATTCAGACCCGAATCTAGAAGAAATAGTAGTTAACGATTCAAAGACGATGGTACTCGTTTATCACAGAAAATATGGCTGGCTTGAAACCAACGTAAGAATAGACACAGAGAACAGGATAGAAGGATACGCTGAACAGATTGCAAGAAAAGTTGGCAGACAGATAACAACTTTGTCGCCTTTGCTCGATGCACAGCTCGTAAATGGCGACCGTGTAAACGCAACGCTTTTCCCGATTTCTACCCATGGCAACACTCTTGACATAAGAAAGTTTAGAGCAGAGCCTTGGACAATAACCGATTTTCTAAAGTTAAAGACCCTTTCGCCGCAATTGGTAGCGTTCATATGGCAGGCGATACAGTACGAGCTATCTTTGATTGTTACCGGCGGGACGGCATCCGGTAAAACAAGTCTTCTAAACGTCTTCATGCCATTTATTCCGCCGAACCAGAGAATAATAACGATTGAAGATACAAGTGAACTTATTTTGCCAAGCTTTCTACACTGGGTTCCGATGCTTACAAGACAAGCCAACTCCGAAGGGAAGGGAGAAGTTACGATGCTCGACCTTTTGATAAACTCTCTTAGAATGAGACCAGATAGGATAGTCGTAGGTGAGATAAGAAAGAAAGACGATGCGCAGACTCTTTTTGAAGCGCTGATGACGGGTCACTCGGTCTATGCCACTTTACACGCAGAAACCGCACAACAGGTAATAAAAAGACTTCTTTCAGAACCTATAGACCTGCCAGACATAGAAGTTTCTGCATTGGACCTGATAGTTACAGCTTTTAGGCAGAGAAGGGATGGGAGAAGAAGGGTGTTAGAGTTAGCGGAAGTAACCGAGCACTACGTCTCCGGTAAAATAGAACTAAAAACAAACAATCTTTTTGAATGGAGGCCTAGAACGGACGAGATCGAAAGAACAATAAATGCTTCTCAAAAGATTGAAAACAAATTAGAACTATATTCTGGCTTGACTCATGAAGAAATAAAGGCGGACTTAGACGAGAAAGAAAAAGTCCTAAGCTGGATGATGTCGCACGATCTTAACGCTGTTAACAAGATAGGTCTTATGGCGAGCATATACTACACAAACAAGAACGAGCTTATGAAAATAGTAGAAGCCGACGGTGACCCAGCACAACTGGAAATTTTCTGAAAATGGAAAAAAGAATAATGCCATCTATAATGGTAAGCCAAGAAAAAGCGCTTTTCTTCGGCAGAAAATTTAGGCGCCTTGCTTTCTACTTGAGAAACATTTCTCCGGGAATAGATAATTCTCTTTTGGAAGGCGGTATAAACATCCCGGGTGTAGACTATATCGCGGCCGGGATATTCGTATCACTTATACTAGTAATAATTCTTTTTGCGGTATCTGCGCTACTAGCGCTAGTCGCGATCCACAGAGGTCTTTTAACCGGGCAACTGACCGGGATACTAGTTCTATTGGTAATTTTTGTTCCGATAATATATTTTGTTTATTTCGTTAACTATCCGAAATTACAAGCAGCAAGACGAAGGGCAAGGATAGACGAGAAGGTAGTTTTCGCCATAAGGGAAGTTATGATAAAAGTAGGTTCTGGGGTTCCGATATTTAATGCTCTTCTTGATGTTTCCAATGGGGATTATGGAGTAGTCTCCGCAGAATTTAAGGTAACAGTAGAAGAGATCCAATCCGGAGTACCACAGGACGAAGCACTTACAAGACTTTCTAGGAGAGTCCCTTCGCAGTCGCTTAAACGTTCGATAGATATACTTGTTAACTCTATGAAATCCGGCAGTGATGTACACGGCACGCTCACGTTGATAAATGACATGCTGATAAAAAGACAACAATCCGATATGAGGTCTTATGCAGCAGAACTCACACCACTATCCATGATGTACATGTTGGTATCGGTGGTCTTGCCAAGCTTAGGCATGTCCGTTTTTATAATACTGGGGTCGATAGCTCATTTCAATGTTATATATGTGGTTTACATAATCCCTCCTTTCTTGGTGGTATTTGAGATATTCTTTATGGGGATGGTAGGCAGCAGGCGTCCTGCGGTCGGCGTTTGAATATGGCAGATGTGCAGCCTAAAGGATTAGGTAAATTATCGATGCTTTTGCCTAGGCAGCTCGTTCTCTCTCTCGAAGAGAGTATGATATACGCTCAAGTCCAGACTACAGATTTTGTAGACTTAATAGGGAACATCGTATTTGTATTGATTATTGCGTCTGCCCTTTCCGGCATCTTGGTTTACGTATTTTCCCACAGTGTGCTTTTTGGAACTGTAGCCGTGCCGATAGCGTTTTTTGTCGGATATTTTGTTATTAGGTCTGTTTACCTTTTTTTAGCGGATGAAGCGTCTACACAGATAGAAAAAGTTTTACCGGATATGCTAATGCTTATGGCAGCAAACTTGAGGGCAGGTATGGTACCAGAAAGTTCATTTCTAGCTTCTATAAAACCTGAGTTCGGCAAATTAAATCTCTTGC